>JAPLFI010000394.1 GCA_026390755.1 Ignavibacteriota bacterium | reverse complement strand
ATTCACTTCGAATCCCGCATGGTATGCCGTGCAGGCGCTTCCGTATCTTATGGAATATCCGTACGAATGCGCCGAGCAGACATTCAGCCGAATATACGCGAACAGCATTGCAACGCACATCGCAAATTCAGACCCGAAGATAAAGAATGTATTCGATGCGTGGCGCACAAAATCTCCCGATGCTCTGCTTTCAAATCTTGAAAAGAATCAGGAACTAAAATCTCTCGCATTGGAAGAAAGTCCGTGGGTGCTCGAAGCAAAGAATGAATCAGAGCGCAAGCGAAGGATATCAACACTGTTTGAAATGAGCACGATGGCGATGGAACTCGGACGCGGTGTCCGCAAACTTGCCGCTATGCAGGTTTCAAACGGAGCATGGCCGTGGTTTGAAGGCATGCCGGAAGACAGGTACATCACACAACATATCGTCTGCGGATTCGGCAAGCTGAATCACCTCGGAATAAAAAGCAGTGAGAGCGGGAAAATTGAAGAAATGACAAGCAAAGCCCTTAACTGGCTTGACGCTCAGATAAGGAACGACCTTGAACGCCTGAAACAACTCGAGCGTGAAGGGAGAATAAAACTCTCGGATAACAATCTCGGTTATATTCATGTACATTATCTTTACACTCGCAGTTTCTACAAAGATGTGCAAATAACCTCCGGATGCGAAGAAGCGTTTGAATACTTCAAAGGACAGGCGGCAAAATACTGGAACGGTCGCGGAATGTATTCGGAAGGGCTCATAGCGCTGGCGCTTAACCGTTACGGAGAGAAAGCTGTTCCGGAAGCTATTGTGAAATCAATGCGCGAATACGCTATAATAAATGAAGAACTCGGAATGTACTGGAAGGACAACACTGCAGGCTACTACTGGTACGAAGCTCCGATAGAAACTCAGTCTCTGCTGATTGAAGTATTCGACGAAGTCGCCGGCGACCTTACAGCAGTGGACGATATGAAAGTATGGCTCCTGAAGCAAAAGCAGACGCAGGACTGGAAAACTACGAAAGCCACTGTGGAAGCATGTTACGCTTTGCTCCTGCGCGGAGGCAACTGGCTTGCAACCGATGTTTTGGCGGATATAACTCTCGGCGGAATGAAAATTGATCCTAAAACTATGGAAGACGTGAAAGTGGAAGCGGGAACGGGATACTTCAAGACATCGTGGATGTACGGCGACGTAAAGCCTGAAATGGGCAACGTGACAGTATCGAAGAAAACCGAAGGCGTAAGCTGGGGCGCGCTCTACTGGCAGTACTTTGAGAGCATTGACAAGATAACAAAATCCTCAACACCGCTGAGCATCGAGAAGAAATTATTCCTTGAGCAGAATACTTCAACCGGACCGGTGATAACACCGGTAAATGCCGATACAAAACTGAAACCCGGCGATATGATAAAAGTCCGCATTGAACTGCGGGTTGACCGCGACATGGAATACGTTCACATGAAAGATATGCGCGCGGCAGGATTCGAGCCGGTGAATGTGATATCGAGATATAAATATCAGGACGGACTTGGATATTATGAAAGCACACGGGATGCGGCGACGAACTTCTTCTTCGGCTGGCTGTCGAAAGGAACGTATGTATTTGAATATCCTCTGAGGGTGAATCTAAACGGGGATTATTCAAACGGAATTACGACGGTGCAATGCATGTACGCTCCTGAATTCACGAGCCATTCCGAGGGAATAAGGGTGAAAATTGGAGATTAACGAATTCAATATAAAAGCAGGCGCTGAAAAGGAAAAGCCCGTAACAGATGTTGAATCGTAAATGGAGCGGGGCAGATACTCCGGCTTAAATCATTCCGGAATGACAAATTGATTGCATTCCGGAATGATGAATTTCAAATAATCAACTTTGTTTATTTCTTTTTAAATGTTTCTTTTTTGTCCGATTCGCCGTTGAGCTTGTATTTCTTTTGTATTTCCTCTATTACCTTGCCTCTGTTGATGTTCCCAGGAAATCCGCTGCCGCCGTCCAGTGTCGGGACAGCTTTTCCGAGACCGAAATTTGCAACAATTATAGGAACGTCAAGCGCGTCAACAGAGCCGTCACCGTTGAAGTCACAGCATTATTTTGCGAATGAAATCTTATACAGATTTACATTCCCGGAATATTGTAAAGTCCAGTTATTTCCTCCGTCAATTGATTGAAGTATTCTTCCGGCGGTAGGATAACCAGCAGACTGACCAACCATATATACGGTTTGCCTGTCAATAGAATAAGAACCAACGAGAAATTCATTCCCATATTGCGGTGGTTTCTTTACTGACCAGTTTGCTCCTGCATTAGTTGTAAATAATATATTATCATAATCACAGGCAAGCCAGAATATGTTATTATCAAACATTGTCATTGAATTTATGTCTCCCCAGCTTGACGGTGCGACGTATCCCGTCCAGGATGTGTACATATAATTTCCCATTCTCCCGTATATATAAACATTATTTGTATCCATTCCGCGCACTCAAAGCCATGGATACCTGCAATTTACCGGCATGGCAACCGTATCCCAGGCTGAGCCTCCGTTCTTTGAGCAATAAGCAAAACCAATACCTTCTCCCTGGTTTCCAACACAATAAACCACATTTGCATTTATTACCCTTATTCCCTGCATGCTAATTGCCGGAAAAAATCCAATTCCCTGCTGTATCCAGGTATTTCCTCCGTCAATGGTTTTATAAACCGTACCCTGTTCACCCGATACCCAGATAGTATTAGAGTTTAAAGCACTTATACAGGCAAGACCAGGAACCGGATTTAAATCCGGAGTATTCAATTTTATCCAGTTATTTCCGCCGTCGAGAGATTTCAATATTCTGTTTGAGTCGCATACAGCAAAAACAGTATTTTTATCAATTGCGCAGATATCCACAACAGATACATTTTTCAGGAAAACACTGTTATTTCTTGTCAGCCAGTTTTCGCCGCCGTTTGAAGTATATAATATCGTTCCGTAAGAATTACTATCAAGATCTCCCGCGACCCATCCGTACTGATAATTATTCTCAGGTACCGGTCCGACTGTATCATCAGTACAGCCATAAAAACCGGTTAAGAAAAAAACAATAATAATAAAAAGTTTTATAAAAGTATTCATAATTATTTGTTATAAAAATTTAAAAAAAGTGACAGGATGTACGTCCTCATTTCAATAAAATCATTTTCTTTATATCCGTGAATTTCACATCGCTTTCCGCTGTTATCCTGCAAAAATAAACACCGGATGAAAAATATTGTCCGTTGAATTCCCTTCCATTAGGTCCCGCACTCATATACTCATTGTTTGCCAGCTTTATTACTTCCCTGCCGAGTAAATCATATATCACGAGCGTAACCCGCGAGTCAGTTGTTAAATCAAAAGTAATTTGCGTAGTATTATTAAAAGGATTAGGATAATTCTGATATAATGCGTATTGCTCCGGAATATTATAATTCAGATGAAGACTTGTAGGTTTAAAACCTCCCGCCGGCAAAGGCATATAATTTTTATAATATTTCCAGGGACCGAAGACCTGATACGGATTCGAGACGATATCATATTTTACCCTAACCCTCCATTTATAGTCATGCGATATCGGTACAGATGATATATCGGCATAAACCGGAACTCCCGTACCTGTAAGTTTAGTCCAAATGCCGGTTCCCGTGCACGCTGTGCTGTTTGTAATCGGATTTCCGCTGAAAGGCGTATGTTCATCTTTATATTCATATACGAGTTTTCCCCTGGTTCTGCCGAACGGGCTTTTACATAATAAAGATAATCTTATTTTATTGGCTACTGTGCTGTTTCCGCCCGGACTGACAACAGTAGTTGTTCCCGGTCTGTACTGCTGAAGCAATGTTTGCACCGGTTTGCCTTCCATATTATTACCAAAGAACAGGTAAGCACGACCTGAACTGTTTTGTAATCCTGATGCCCCTATTATCACATCGCTAAATCCATCTCCGTTTATATCTCCTGCTGTTGAAACGGAGCATCCGAAATTGTCGTTATTATTTTCACCTGTCACAGCATTACCATGTGTATCAGCTAATCCTGCAGAACCTCCGTAATATAAATAAACTTTACCTTTATGATTTGAATAACCGGGCGCTCCTATAATAACATCACTGTAACCATTCCCATCTACATCTCCTGCAATGGAAACAGAATGCCCGAAAGCGTCCCCGGCATTCTCACCATTTTCAGCCCAGGCCGGATTGGGAGCCGGAGGCAAAGACGGACCGCCATAATATAAATACACCCTTCCTTTATTGTTTTGATAACCCGGAGAACCTGCTATAACATCACTATAACCGTCCCCATCAACATCTCCTGCCGCTGAAACAGAGTATCCTAAAGAATCACCGCTAAAATAACCGGTTGAACTCCATTTTTGTGCTAATATACCTTTTGAGTTTCCATAATACACGTATATCCTGCCTTTATTATTCTGAACGCAGGGTGCCCCTATGATAACATCGCTGTATCCATCACCGTTTACATCTCCTGCCGTGGATACAGAGTATCCAAAATAATTACCGACATCTTCACCATAAGCAGTCCAATTTCTTGTTGAAATACCTGACGAACTTCCGAAAAAGACATATACTTTACCCTGAAAACCGTTGTTGTAAAAACCCGTTGCTCCGATAATAACATCACTGTATCCGTCACCATTTACGTCACCTGCCGTGGATACAGAGGCGCCAAAATTATCATTATCATTTTCCCCCGAACGTATCCACGAAGGATTCAAATACAGACCATCAGAACTTCCGTTATAAACATATACTTTACCTTCATTATTTTGATAACCGCGAGCCCCAATAATAACATCACTATAACCGTCACCATTCATATCTCCCGCAGTCGACACCGAAGAACCAAACATATCACCCGAGTTTTCTCCCGGTACCGACCAGCTTGAGTAGGCATTTAAACCATACGGGCGCCCATGAAAAACATACACTTTACCTTTATTATTCTGAAAGCCAGGTGCGGCTATAATAATATCGCCATATCCGTCGCCATTAACATCTCCTGCTGTTGAGATTGAATACCCAAAATCATCATGCGTGTTCTCGCCGTTTCCTTTCCAGTTCCAAACAGAAGACAGACCGGACGGACCACCGTTAAATAAATAAGCAGCTCCTCTTGCTTCAATATGAGTTGTTTCATAATTAAAGGCACCAATTATTAAATCGCTAAATCCATCACCATTTACATCTCCTGCCGTGAATACTGAACATCCAAAGGCATCATTATTACCTTCACCCTCCATTGTCCAACCGTTCGATAAAATTCCTGCAGAACTTCCGTAGTAAACATATATTTTACCCTGATGTCCTAAAGTATGCTGATTTCCACGTGAACTAAAAATAATATCGCTATATCCATCACCATTTAAATCACCCGCTGTCGATACAACACTGCCTAAACCTTCCAATAGAAATCCGCCGTCTAAAGTCCAGTTTGGAAGTGTTGACAAACCATAATCATTTCCATAATATAAATATACTTTTCCGGAATTTATCGTATTAGCATAGGGAGCACCAATAATGACATCGCTGTATCCGTCTCCATTCACATCACCCGCATTTGATACAGAGAAACCAAATTGCTTATCTTCGTATGAACTTTCACCCTTCCCAATCCAGACGGGACTTTGGCTAAGCCCCTGCGGCGTGCCTAAATACAAATATGCTTTTCCTATTAACGGAATGCCAGTGCGATAATAAGGTGCGCCAATGATGACATCACTGTATCCATCACCATTTACATCTCCGGCTGTTGAGACAGAATAGCCAAAACCTTCATCATAATACTCTGCAGTCCAGCCGGGAGTGTGTGATATACCCGAAGAACTGCCATAATATACATAGCTCCTATCCTTTACCCAAGCGCCAATGATTAAATCACCGTATCCATCATCATTTACGTCTCCCGCCGTTTTTACAGAAAAACCAAAATTATCACCGGCATTTTCACCTTCTAACCTGAAACGTCCTGATGTTAATCCCGAAGAACTGCCATAAAACACATACACCGCACCTTTTTTATCAGAATATCCATAAGCCCCGATTACAACATCACTGTAACCATCACCATTTAAATCACCTGCTGTTGATACAGAAAAACCAAACTGGTCATTATTATTCTCACCGGATGCAGTCCAGTTCGGTGTTAACGGCAGACCTGCAGAAGAGCCATAGAACACACAGACCTTTCCATTTTTTGGTCTATTAGGATATACCAGACCGGGAGCACCGATAATTACATCACTATACCCGTCACCGTTTACATCTCCTGCGGTTGATACAGACAGCCCAAACTCGTCATCAATATTCCCGCCGATGACTTTCCAGTTATAGTTCGGAGCAGATAACAGAGGATCGATAGTTAAAGGATATTCTGCACCGGTATCATCAATCGTTAAATCAACAGTGGTTATACCCGATTTGATGTCCGGTACTTTAACAAACTTTCCGCGCAGTTTGTTGTTATTTTTATCCCATATTTTTAAATTTTTATAGCTGAAAAGCGGGTCATTACTTACAGCATTGAATACGGACAGGCCATCTTCCGAAACATTAATTTTTTCTTTAGTTTCAATGTTCAGCTTTAAAATAACATTTCCTTCTCCCGCGGGCCTGGTTTTCAGAATAAAATCCTGTCTCATTCCCGATTCGTTATTCAGATATGTTATTTTCAGATTCTCATCTTCTATGAATGCAGTGCTGTCTTTTACGGATAAGTTTTTGCCTTCGAAGCGCTCAAAATAATCCCCGCCGCTTCTTCCGATTCCGGATACTTTTATATCCGCTGTCCAGTATGGAATTTCCGTGTATTCTTCTGATTTTTCATATACAGGACTTTTAAAATCATATTGCGGTATCTTAGTCATTCCCGGTTCTGCCCTGAATCCATCGTCCGAAAATGTAAACCTTAAATTGTTTTTTCTGTTGAACGCCGAATATACATCCTGTGTCTTCTCAAAACAGAAATCATATTCATCTTTCTCAATCTGTGTTTTTACATTCGCAAGCCAATTCTCATCTATTCCGGTATTTTGTTTATTTTCCCGCGGCTGATTTTTATTAATATTGTGCAAATTTGAGGCTGCCGGTAATTCAGTTTTGACAAGAGATTCATTACCCGACCCATGATTTGTGTAAAAGTATATAACCGACACAGAAAGCATAAGAAATACAGCAACGGACAGTATAAATACTCGAAAGGGGAAATTATTATTTACCATATCGACCTCCTGCCATTATATTTTTTAATATAATTTATATAAAAGATTCAATTCAATTCATTCCATCCGAAACCGCCAATCCAGCTTCCCGGCTTAAGCCCTATAGGATTATCGGCTTTAATGGTCAGGATTCCAGCAGGTACGGTCGTAAAGTTCAACCTGATATTACATGAACCCGGTCTATTATATAATAATACTTTAATTATTTTTTTATTTGTTTAAAGGTTTCTTTCTTTTCAGATTCTCCGTTGAGTTTATATTTTGTTTGTATTTCTTCAATAACTTTTTGTTTCCGTATATTGCCGGGCAGCTCAATGTCGAGAGTCGGTACAGCTTTTCCGAGTCCGAAGTTTGCAACAATTATAGGAACGTCAAGCGCGTCAACAGAGCCGTCACCGTTGAAGTCACAGCTTAAATAACCGCTGTTTCCGAACTGGACAATAAACAGCGCAACATCGAGCGCATCAATAGAACCGTCCCTGTTAGCATCACCTCCGTAAAGAACCCATACAGTTCCGATTTGTTTCATGTTATCGCCGAATGCCTGAGATGCTGATGTTGAGAAGTCATAAGCCACAGAAATGTTTGTTACGAATGCCTGCGGCAATTTACTCCAAGTTTCAAGATGGTTCCTGTGATTTACGACTATGTAATAATTTCCGTTGGGGGCTTTCGAGAAATTCAGGGAAGAAGTCCCTGAAGCCGACAGAATAATTTTTACACTGTCAACAAAAGCGTACGGAGTTGTTATGTTTGCAAGATATACCATAGTTGTATCCGAAACCTGCGTTGAACCATCCCAGAAACCTTCAAGATATACTTTCAGGTTAAGGGCAAGATTTTGAAGTGTACGGAAGTTCCAGACCGCAGAATATGGTCCTGTTCCCGACACGTTCGTAGCATTCACTCTCCAATAGTACTTCGTCAGGCCGGTGAGTTTGTTTACAGGAACGGTAACCGTTGTTCCTGTTACGCCCGAAGTGTCAAACTGCGTAGTTGCAAACAGACTGTCTGTTGACACCTGCAGTCTGTAGCTTGCCGCTCCGGTCACAGCTGACCAGCTAATTGCCGGTGTAAGAGATACGCCTGTTGAGTTGTTAGCAGGGGCAGTCAGTACAGGGGCAGTAGGTATTGCTGAGATTGTAGTGAATCTGAACCATACAGTAAACATTCCGTTACCAACCTGATTCCGGGCTTTTACACGCCAGAAATAATCGCGTCCTGTAAGAAGTCCGCCGACGCTGAGTGTTGTGTCTGTGGTTGTAGAGTCACGGTAGATTCCGGTGAATGTTACAGTATCGGATGTCAGTTCAAAGAAATATTTGCTAATCACGAGCGGGTCGTCCGTAACGGATTTGCCGTTGTCTGCGACAGACTTGCCGTTTTCTGTAACAGACTTGCCTTTGTCATTGATTTGTTTGCTGTTGTCCGAGCCTTGTATTCCGCCGAGCAGCTTTGTAACAGGTTCGGTTGCTATGCTCCAGACGAATGTTAATGAGACAGGCTGATTAACGGCTCCGTTCGGAGGAATTAGCAATGTAACGGGATTAGGAGCACCGAGTGCACGGAAGTTCCAAGTTCCCGAGTAAGCGCTTGTTCCCGCAATGTTTTTCGAGTTTACTCTCCAGTAATAAGTTGTCACGGGCTGGAGTCCGGGTATAACTTTCGATGTATCCGTTAATGTTGAGTCATTGAATACGAGCGCCGTAAACGCCGCGTCCGTGGCGACCTGCAGTCTATAAGAGGAAGCATCGTTAACTTTAGACCATTGAAGTACGACAGGCAATAATAATCCCGTCGAGTTGTTTGACGGAGAAACAAGTGCCGGAGAGAGCGGGGCGTTCGGGACTGTCCTGAACGTGAACGGTGAGGAATAGTAAGGTGATGTTCCGTTTGAATTTGTTGCCCTTACACGCCAGTAATAATATGTAAATATATTAAGCGGTACCGGAACTGTGTAATTCGGTAACGGCAGTCCGTTCAGGTCATACAATAACGCCGAGAATCCCGTGTCTGCTGATACCTGCAGATCGTAAGTAATTGCCGTAGCTGCTGTGCTCCAGGTGAGCGCCGGTGACAGCGATACGTCCACCGAGTTATTTGCCGGAGTAAGCAATGACGGAAGTGCGACAGTTGTCGTGAATTTATACCACGCGCTGAAGCCGCCCCAGCCTATTTCGTTTCTGCCTTTTACGCGAAAGTAATAGTCGGTAATGTTATTCAAACTGGAAATAATCTTTGTTGTATCGGCAATTGCCGTATCCTGTAACAAGCCTGCCATGGATGATGTATCGGTTACGAGTTCAAACCAGTATTTCGAAACCATTGTGAGTTCATCCGTGCCTGTGGTACCAATATTTTTTACTGTGGTTTCAGCATTCGTGCCTGTGGTTGCAGTATTTTTCGTGCGTAAATCATTTCCGGTCTTTTCAGTATTTTTCGAGTTCAGTTCTTTACCGTTATTGCCGGTCTTTGACAATGTCTGGTCGAGTCCACGGTTCCATTTAAATACGGTGTTCAGAGCTGCTATGTTAATAGAATTGTTTACCGGTGATACAGGATTCACTGTCAGCGGAAGACCCATTGTACGGAATTTAAATACATCAGAATAAATACTTGTTCCGGCAGCATTCGTGGAACTGACTCTCCAGAAATAATTTGAGAGGACTGCCAGAATTCGATCCGGAACATTGTATTCAGATACAGGCAGACCGGCTACATTTATTATCAAAGAAGCGAACAAGGAATCCGCAGAGACCTGTACTCTGTAAGTTTCGGCTCCTTGTGCATCATCCCAGTCGAGAGTCACTGAAGGCACAATTCCGACCTCATGATTCGCAGGATATACTAATACAGGGGCAGAGGGAGCGCCTATTATGGTCGTAAAGTTATTCCACGCAGTAAAATTACCCCATCCTGCTTCATTTTTCGCTTTAACACGCCAGAAATATTTCGTCAGAATCTGCAATCCGGTAACAAATTTATTTGTATCTACAAGAAGGGAGTCTTTTACGATGCCTGTATATAAAACAGTATCGGTCGTGAGTTCAAACCAGTAATTTGAAACAGCATAAGACCCTTTTACGGAATTCCCAATTTTAACGTTTTGAAAACTGCCTTTAATACCGAAAGTCTGTTCCACAGGCTTATTCCAGACAAAGTTCAGATTAAACGGCAGATTAACAGAATTATCGGGAGGATAAATAAGATTAACCATATTAGGCAGTCCGATTGTACGGAAGCTCCATACAGCAGAGAAATCGCTTTCACCGCCCTGATTGATTGCTTTCAGATGCCAGTAATATCTTGTAAGTATGCTTAAATTATTTAATGTTTGAGATGTATCCGTCACAGTCGAGTCATTCAGAATAATATTATTGAACAAGCTGTCAGTTGATACCTGAAGTGAATAAGTTTCGGTCCTGTCGGACTTATTCCAGTTAAGAGTGACCGGCATTACATTCCCAACAGAAAGGTTTGCGGGACTTACCGGAACAGGAACAACCGGAATTTCAAGGAGAACAGTTTTGAAAATTACTCCGTCGTTACCAGCTGAGTATCCGATATTCGGTGCCGGGAAGTAAATTGAAGTCAGTCCAGTACCCCTTTCCTGAAGCTTTTGCAGCCATTCAAACCCTTTTTGTGATGCAGTCTGCGCAATCCAGATATTTCCTCCGTTAGTTGTTTTCAGGAAAACAGCACTGTCGCCGACGGCATAACCGGTATTAACATCGGGGAAATAAAGCGCGCGAAGCCATTTTGTCGTATTGCTTGCCTGGCTTATCCAGTTAGCCCCGCCGTTGACGGTTTTAATAATTGTTCCGTTATATCCAACCGAGTATCCGGTATTAGATGCAGGGAACTGAACAGCAGAAAGCCACTTATTCACGGTACTTGTCTGGCTCACCCAGCTAGCACCCGCATTTATTGTTTTAATCACCGTTCCGCTATCGCCTACTATATATCCTGATGAAGCGTTTGAAAAGAAAATTGAATTCAGCCATTGCGACGTTCCGCTTGAAAGAGGAGCCCATGTTGCTCCGCTGTTCACGGTTTTGATAATAATTCCGCCGCTGCCCGAAGCATATCCAGTGCCTGCGGAAGTAAAGAATAATGACTGGAGCATATTTGTTGTACCGCTTGAGAGCGCGAACCAGTTTGTTCCACCGTTCGTAGTTTTCAAAATAACTCCCATGTCACCCGCGACGTATCCTGTATTGACATCCGTAAAAAATACTGAAGAAAGCGAATGTGTCGTTCCCGGATTTAACGGCGTCCAGTTAATACCGCCGTTTGTTGTTTTAAGCACGGTGGCGCTATCGCCGACAACGAATCCCGTATTCGCGTCCTCAAAATGGACAGATTTGAGTACATTACTTGTTCCGCTGGCAAGCAACAACCACGAAATAGTCCTGAATTTGTTCCATGGGGAGAAACTCCCCCACCCGCTCAGGTTCTTCGCTTTTACGCGCCAGTAATATGATGTATAGTTAATTAAACCGCTTACTGATTTATTTGTATCGGTAAGGAGGCTATCCCGAATAAGATTATTTAACACCATCGTATCTGATGCCATCTCAAACCAATATTTACTAACAGATTTATCTTCGTCAGGCATGAATATAAAAGGATTATCGGACTCATATCGTTCGGGAGACTTACTTTCAGGAGGATTATTGCCTGCCATGTACGGGTCATACGGCTTACTCCAGTTAAAATTTAAATTATTAATCTGCACATTAATTGACCCATTAACCGGATTAAACAAATTTGGTGCAGGAGGAGGCGGAAATATTGTCGTGAAATTAAATTTATTTGAATATCCGCTTTGTCCGTAGGAATTCACTGCGGCAACACGCCAGTAATACTTAGTAAGATAAATTAGTTTACCTTTAGGAACCGTTACACCAGAGACACGGATACCTGATGAATCAAAAACAACATTAGCAAATAATGAATCTGTCGAAACCTGCAGTCTGTAAGAAGCGGCACCGGTGACTTCCGACCAGTAGAGAAAAGGACGGACGGGCGCATTAATACTTCCGGAGGGAGGAGAAATTAAAGCCGGTATTCCCAGCAGAGAATAATTAATCCGCATGAATAATGAACTGAAAATAGTATGGTTAACGACCTTTAAGATACCCGAGTTATACATAGTATCGTTAATAATATTTCCGGTAACGACGTCATAAATCCTTCCCGTAACGCCGGGAGGCAGATTCCAGATTATCGAAACTGTATCGCTGAAAGCCGCCTGATACCTTATCTGATGAATCTTTGTCCCTATAAAATAAATACTCCCCTGCCTGTAATCTCGCAGAAGCCCTTCACCTATAGGAAGCGGAGGAACGATATTCGTACCGATGAACCTTGCGTCAAAGGCGCCCGTTGGGGGCAGAGGCGGCAACTGTGATTCACCCAATGCAGGGTCAATTCCGTTAGTAGCAGTAGGGTCAAGCCCGAAGAACAGGGAATCGACAAAAGAATTGCCGTTGGATATGACCAAAGGAATTTTAACAACCTGGGCGGATGAAGTTAAACAGAAAATATTAACTAAAAGTATTAACAGTAGTATTCTGCGCATTGTTGTAATAGTTATTTTATATACATCATTTTTTTAACGGATGTGAAGTTTCCAGACACGAAACTGTAGAAATAAACTCCGGACGACAATCCGCCGGCATCGAACAAAACAGAATATTCTCCGGCGTCCCTGATATCATTCAATAATGTTTTAATAAGGCGTCCGGTAACATCATAAATTTTAATTGTCACAAATCCCTGACTCGGAATCTGATAATTTATTTTCGTCATACTATTAAAAGGATTAGGATAATTCTGCATAAGTTCATAAGTGAGAGGAACGGCAAAATCATTCTCAATTATTAATTTATCAATTCTTCCGTCAATGAGAATCTCCTGTCCGTTTATTAAAGTTTTATTCACCATCTTTCCGTTAACAGCATCCCGGATTTTGAATTTAATATTTCCCGCATTAATAATCTTCAGAGAATAATTACCGAGTGTTGACTGAATATTAACTGAATGTTGTTTCAGATTAAGATTTCTGACATAAGAATTATTTTCAAACCGAGCATCAAAAGAAGACGAAGGAGGCACAGGTGGCAGTTTATAAAACTCCGTATTGACATTTCCGACGCAAAAATAGAGATTGCTTTTATTACCGGATTCATCCTTGAATTCAATATTAGCAAAATCGCCAAATGAATTTACAGGTTCTGTTCCCGCAACCGGTTTTTTTACTCCGAGATTCGGAAGAGTCAGATTTCCCGCCTGAGATACATAGACCCAATATCCTCCGCCTGAAGAAAGTGTCCATGCAGGAAAATAACCGTTACTAAAGCCGAAGAAATTAGATTCTAGGATGTTTGCAGGGTCGGATGTAATTTCGGAAGTATAAACAGTATAGTCAAATGTACCAATAATATTCCATCCCTGAGAAACTGGGACGATATTAGTATCTGTTTTTCTTCCCGTAACAGTATAAGATTTTGAAGAATCAAAATTAAGCCAGCATCCCCTTCCTCTGATTAAGGAATCAGTCTGTTTATAGCTGCCGGAATCAAAAACAAAGGCATTATTTGAATTACCAGGAAACAGGCCGCTAATATGCATATTGGAAGTTTTATAAGGAACGGAAATTAAATTCCAGCCTGAATAAGTATAGATATCAGCGGAATATAATACTGTAGCAGGACGTATTCCAGCAAACTCATCCGCGCCGACATCAGGAGCAATTGCAGTAAAAGAAGGATTATCCGGATACCCGGGATTCGGATATCTCGGGTTGCCGCGTATCTATATGTAAATCATAAGGAGGTGAAGTTCTAATAAAATGCGGATTTTCAGTGAAAGCATTTGAATCTTTCGGAGCCAGATGCGTCTTATACTGTGATATTGAAGAATCAGAATAAGAGAGACCAGAATTATAATATATTAAATTATTTAAAGACGGTGTACCGGCATAAAAGAGATTATTATTTGAATTAGGAGAAATATTCGAATGAGAACCCGCATCCGAATAAAAAGCCGCGGCAAGACTGCCCGCAGAAACATCTGTTTTGTTCACGAAAATATTATTTCGAAGGTCTATTAAGGTTACACCACTTCCAACATAGAGAGCGGCACTTTTATTATTAGATGACACAGAAGCATAATCGAGATAAACCGTATTATAAAAAACGCTGTCGGCAGTACCCCCGCTAAGGTCAATTCCTTTAACCATGCTGTATGTTGAAGATGATTTAAGGTCATAAATAAAATTATTATAAATAAAACTCACGAAGCTATTGAGCACCTGAATGCCTGTAGCAGAGCCGCTTGAGTTCAGGTCATAAATTTTATTATTACTTATGACTGCCGAATTTGTATAATAAACTGCTATACCGGTTTCATCGGATTGCATTGATGCACGCCTGAACCCGTGTATTGTATTCCCTGAAACTGTTACATTGTTATTCATTGAAATCTGGATACCCGTTTTTGATGCATACATTGAACTCCAGACCGAGTCAATATCAGTATTAAAAACCGATACTGAATCCTGTCCCCATAAGTAAACGGCATAAAAAGGATTCGCGGAATTGCCCCCTATATTAAAAAGTTTACTTCTGCCGTTTCCGGTAGTGCCTATACGGTTGCCTATATCGGGGAACGAATTTGAACCCTGAAATTTATAGCCCGAAACACATTTTATTACAGAATCATTCAGAAACCTGTTTCTGCTGTTTGTCCCGGCATAAAGACTAGCATTAGTTGATAAATATACTCCGCAGGAATTCATATTATCGTTACTCATAGATATCACACAATTACTGACAGTATTATTCTGACAGCCGTTTGAATCGGATGAGATGCTCCGGAAATAAAACACGTTTGCATTATAGGTCGTATAAGAAGTACCAGCGTCACGGATTTCCAGACTGTCGAAAGTAATATAATCACTTCCGTTCAGCCGGATACATGCTTCGCCGTAGCTTCCCGTTCCCATCACGTTGATAACCGGTCTTGCTCCGTTTCCGTTTCTTTTAAATATTATCTGATTTGACGCAGTGCCCGTGGCAGTTATATTTAAAGGAGCCGGTTCATTGAATGTTTGTCCGCTTTGAATAAGGAATGTCACTCCTCCCGCACCTATCAGATTATTATTCAGGTCGTTAACCGCATCGGTAAGGTTTGCATAATTGCCTCCCGTCGGCTGTACGTAAAAAGTACCTGCAAGAGAATTTTTTCCCGCAAATTCATCCGCGCCGATATCGGGAGCGGTAGCCGGACTGAGCGGATTATTGGGATAACCGGAATTCGGGTAACGACTATGTCCGTCAAAATCCTGTGTAATACTCAAAGGAGAAGAGATAATCCTTCCGCCGCTTTCGAGAAGTGAAATCACGGTTGAATCAAGGTGGAGATTATACGGTTTCGATGCCGAATTCTTGAAAACGGGATTCACGGAGACAGAATTAGATTCCCTTGGAGTAATTCTTGCTTTCCATTCGGAAAGAGTCCGGTCGAAATTTGTTCCGTCGAAGAAAATAACTCTTGAAGTATCGGGAGTACCGGAATAAAAGCAGTTATTGTTTGAAGCGCCTGAGTATGTTGTGAGCAATGAGCCCGAGCGTTTGAAGGCGACTGTTTTCGCAAGATAATTTCCGTTTCCCGGAACAGATTTGTTTATTACGAGGTTATTGCTAAGTTCAACAAGCGGAGCCGTAAAAGCATAAATGCCGTTTGTGCCGAACAGACTGCCGGTACTTGATGCATCGAGATAAATTGTATTATAATACAAATTCACAATATTCCCGCTTGAGCCTCCAATAAACATTCCATATATTGCATCCTGTTTATTAAGGACGGGAGTATAGAGTTCGGATATAAAATTATTATAAATATTCGTGGAAGTTCCGGATGTAATATTAATGCCGTAAACCTCGCCATAGGTTGTAGTAGAATCGCGCAGACCGTATATACGGTTGCCGTACAAGTTAAAATAGCCTGAAGCAGAAGCGTAAATACCCTGGACAGAACCGATTTTCGTATTGAGATTATAGATATTATTTCCGAAAATTGATTTTGATGTCGGACCTGTTGAAAAGATACCGTAAACCGCAGTTGACGTTGCGGTAGTATTTCCCTTTATACCGAGATTATAAATATTATTATTGAAAATACTATCAAGAGCGCCTCCGCCAGAAGAATTAACGTATCCGCAAACCACGGAATTACTGCCGCCGGAAGCAGAGGGTATAGAATCATTATAAATGCTGTTGCCGTAACAAACAGTAGAAGTTCCGCCGCTAACGTGAATAAGGTACATAACACCGTTAGAGCCTTCCCTGATATTATTATATATCTGGTTATTGTAGATTCGCTTCAAGGGTGAGCTTCCCGCAGAAATACCATAGAAAGCTCCCGTACCGCGGCTTCTGTTATCGCTTATATTATTACCAAAGATATTAAGCACTGAGGGTGTGGCGGTGTTATTTATGGCGTACTGGTCAAGCGTTGCAAGAGAGTAGTTATTGATACAGTTATGTATGGTATTCATATCAATATTAACAGTATTCCCGGTGCCAGAGCTTCCCATATCGTTCTTAATTCCATACATGTTCGAGGCTGTACTTCCGGACGAGAGTGATACTTCATTACTATGAATATCAACTGCAGAGCCAGTACCTGCGGCAGTATAAATACCATAAACAGCATTGGTTGAACCATAGTTTGAGCCGACGTAATTGTTTGAAATCTTAATACTGTCCTGATATGATGCATAGATACCATAATTAGCAGTTGTTGAGCCGCCGAAATTTACAATAAAATTCTGTCCTCCGACACCGATTTCATTACCATGGTCATATAAGTTATACGGGGATGAAGTATGGTTATAACCCGTAATCTGTATTCCAATATAAGGACCGTCAACGGTGTTATTATAAATTTTCAGATATGAATTTGTACCGCTGAACGACGTTACGGTCAACTGCGACAATGAAGCGGAAGTGTGGTTATTGGAATAAATTCCGACTCCAGCAGTATAATTTACTTTCAGTTTAACAGAACAATTTTTAATAGTAATATTCTGCGAGCCATCCGAGCCCGATGCTTTAAGAACAGCGATACCCCATTCCATCTGGTTAGTTGCTGAAATAGTATTTGTATCAATGAACTGAATATTATCAAACGTTACATAATCAGTACCGCATATTTTGATAATTGCATCGTTTGTAGTGCTTGTACCTGCCGCGGCATAAATCTTAGGGATATTTGTATAACCAAAATACTGGAATATTAATGGATTAGAGGATGACGCGGTAGTTGTTGTTATGTTCATGTTTGCTGATTTTTCGACATGTGATGAAAAGAAGGAAAAAGTAACACCACCGGCGCCGACACCGAGTATATTGACAGAATCAATTGCCTGTTTCAAGGATGCATAGTCTCCGAGCGAACCGATATAATGCGTTCCCGTTAAAGCAGACATCGGAGCAGTTTCCTTTTGACCGGCGGATATCCACTGTGCATAGGAGCACTCCGCCGAAAAAAAGTTCTGTAAAATTACATAAGCTATTATTAAAATATTTTTTAATCTCAATGTAGTATTATTTATTTTAACTGCATTATCATAATAGATTTTCTTGTATTGCCTATTTGCAAAGAGCAGATATAAACCCCGCTTGAGAGGTCACCGCCCCTGAAAGAAAGAGAGTAATTCCCCGCATTATAAATCCCGTTTGTTAATATTTCGACTAACCGTCCTTCAATACTGTAGATACTGATTTTCACATCTGATTTCTTTTGAATCGCGAATGATATTTTTGTTTCGGAATTAAACGGATTCGGGTAATTAGAAAGTTTTACGTCTTCAGGAATATTTGTAAACGTACTATTAACCGAAGTTGCCAGATTATAATTTACACGCATTTGAAGCGATGTAACGACATTATTGGTTACGGTAACGGTTCCCGTACCATAAATCGTATCATTAACAACGACTCCGCCGTACAAATCGAATATTCTCCCGTTGACTCCCTGCGGAAGAGAATATCTAATTGAAATATTATTCGCCTGATTGGACCTCTGGAATTTAAGCTGATGGTTCTTTAGTCCTGTATAGTTCGCGCTGCCCTGGCGATAATCTCTTTTAACGCCTTCGCCGAGAGGAGGAGGCGGAGTGAGGTTAGTGCCGACAAACCTGACGTCGTAAGCGCCCGTCGGAGGCACGGGCGGCAGTTGTGACTCGCCGAGGAACGGGTCAATGCCGTCCGTAGCGGAGGGATCGAGTCCGAACCACAATGTATCCGTGCCTGCCGAACCCTCAGAGATTATCAATGGAATATTGACAACCTGCGAATTAAGGGATTGCAGGCAAGCAATAGTAAATACTAAAGATAATATAATATTCCTTATCGTCATTTTTCAATTATCCGGAGTGTTGCACTATGATAAAAAATCAAAGTGCAACACCGGAATAGTTCTTTATATTATTTAATCAAAGCCATTTTTTTAATGGATGTATAACTGCCAGAAATCAGGCGATAGAAATAAATGCCTGATGCAAGTGTTGAAGCATCGAATTTAATCGAATAATAGCCCGCATCTTTTTTCTCATTGACAAGAGATTTAACTTCCCTGCCGAGGACATCAAATATCTTTATTGTTACCAAGCCCGACTTCGGAATCTGGTATTTAATAGTCGTGACCGGATTAAACGGATTCGGATAGTTCTGAGCCAGGTCATAGGTATCGGGAATCAGATTGTTGTCATTATAAATAATAAGCTTATCAATATTTTCGTTGATAGTAATTTCACCGCCGTCGGATATTTCCGTGTTAACTATTTTTCCTGTTACGGCATCTTTAATTCTGAATTTATAATCCTTTGCATTCGAGAGTTTAATTTTTACAGGTCTCTGAGCCGAATTAATATTAACCTGTATTGACCTCAGGCTCATACTTTCTACGCATTTATCTGTCGAAAAACGTGCATCGAAAACGCCTTCGGGGGGAATAGGAGGCATAATATAGTTCTTCTGAATCTGATTTTCTTTTGCGAGGAACAGATCAGTTTTTCCGTTCGCATTATCTGACACGGTGAATTTAACGAATTCCGATGTTTCGTTTTGTTCTTTATTCGCAATTACTTTATCGGTCTCGAATCCGAATATAATCTTGCCCGGAGCGGAGGAAAATATCCAGTAACCTGAAGTTGGATTAAGATAGTCAGCAATACTATAACCGTTATAATATCCGTAGAAATTAGACTGTAAAATTCCGGGAGGATTTGATGTTATCAAAAGAACATTAACTTGTTTTCCAAGAGGACCTATTAACGTCCAGCCGCCCGGGATACTGATAGTATCCAGATTTGTTTCATAACCCGTCAGACTCACAGTTTGAGCTGAGTCATAATTAACCCAGTAACCCACAGAATTTTTCAGTGTATCAACCGATGAATAACCCCAATACGAAGTATATCCATAAACATCACCCGATTTTCCTCTGAACAAAGCATTCGCACGCATATCCAAAGCTCTGTATGGAACGGACACGAGATTCCATCCTGTAGAAATATACTTATTCACAGTCTGAGTATTGTAAAAGAGAATCTGAAACGGGTAAACAGACGCAGTCATATTATTCGTATAACCGTTTGTTTTTTTCATATCTATAACAGTATCTTTCAATAAATCTTTCAATAAAAACGTTCCGCGATAAAAACCTGTTGTATCCCAGTAAAGCCAAGCATAATTATATCCGCTATTGGGTCTGAATTCTAAATACCATACATGCGCCGAATCCGTATTATTCCTGAAATCCATTTTTGTGTTTTTAACGGGAACGGTCGGGAGGTTAAACCTGACATCAAACGCGCCGGCAGGAGGAGGAGGAGGAAGCATATATTCTCCCAGTTCAGGATTCATGCCATCTGTCCCTGCCGGGTCCATGCCAATAAATAATGAATCCCGAGTGGAACTGAGACCACTCTGACAATAAATTCTTTTTTTAAACCATGGATTATAAGTAATAAAATAATTTACATCAGAATAAGTGCTGTATCCCAAATCCGTAAGTGACCTGACTTTCCACCAGTATTTAGTATTAAATAATAATTTCCCGTCAATAACTTTATAGTTATTTGTAAAGACAGTCGTATTATAGATTACAACCGAGCCGAACAGAGAATCTTTCGCAATCATTATCTGATATTTTGGTGTTCCATAACCCGAAACGGCGGACCAATCAAAACTTTGATTCAACCAGCACTCCGAACCATTGTAAGGAGAAGCAAGAGCAGGGATATTACCATAAGATTTACTGAATACCGAATCGGAACTGCCGACCGCAAAACCTCTTGAGCCGTCCGGGAAGGAAACCGAATAAAAATCCTGTGAAGAAGCGGCAGAATTTTGCAACCATGAAAAACCAGCATCAGTTGTTTGCAAAATTGTCCCTTTATCGCCGACAGCCCAGCCATATTCAGAATTCGGTATGAAAGTAACCTGATTTAAATTTTCAAAAGGAGAGTAATTCCCCAAAGACCAGGAATCACCCCCATCAATAGTTCTTGCAATAATACCGCTTTTACCTACGGCGATACCGGTTTGTGCATCCAGAAAATAAACCGAATTAAATTTGGCATAAGTCCAAGCGTTAATCGAATAAGTCCAGTTTACTCCGTAATTTGTTGTTTTCAAAATAATATTTGTATCGCCGACGACCCACCCCTTACCGTAGTTTTCATATACATCATTTAAAAAATAAAAGGCATTAACCCTATAATATAAAGGATTACTATTTGACATAGTTGAATAAAAATTATTTCCACTATTAGTAGATTTATATAAATAACTGTTTGTTGCTACCAAAAAGACATTATTAACATACCCGAATTGCTTAGGAACATCGGGAAAAGTGAATGCACCATTTGAAATCCAAGTTTTACCACCGTTATTAGACCAATAATACTGATTATTACTTGCTCCTCTTGCTGTAGCATATAAATAATTTCCACTGCTTGCGTAAACCGAACTAAAATACATAGAAGAATCAACTTTCTCCCACGCAAGCCCTTTATCAGTAGTTCTGTATATTCCTTTTGCACCTGAATTAAAAGTCCATCCCGTATTACCGTTTGCAAATACGACCGAAGAAAGCTGAGGCTCACTAATGCGATCCCTCAAAACCCAGTCGAAACCATTATTTGAACCTTTGAGAACAGTACCGGAGTTTCCGACACAATATAATCCATAATTCGCTGTTATATCATTTAAATTATTGGTTGTTCCGCTGAACTGATTATACCAGGTAATTCCAAAATCCGTTGACATAATTATTGTACCATAATAACCAGATGCATATATTTTATTAGATGAATATGCATAAGCTAATATTGGGTTACTAGTATTTGAGTTGAGCCAATTAGTACCGCCATTTGTAGTTCTATAATTATAGCCATAAGAACCAGACACTTGTGAAATATAACCGGTTAAAGAATTAAGGAAATACAAAGCTGATGTATAATAATAGCTTGGAAAAGAAACCGTTGACCAGTTCACACCAAGGTTTGTTGTATGATATAAAGTAGTTAGAGATGCCGCAAAAAGATTATTACTTTGTCCGCTTATTTCATTCAAAGTATTAGTTGTCGGACCCGGGATTGCTGTCCAGTTTGCACCGCCGTTTTGAGAGCGGTAAAGCTTACCCGAAGAACCTGTAATAAAATATTCATAAGTAGATGTGACAAGAATTTTCTGGAAATTAACCGAATCAACGTTTTGAAGCGTAAAACTAGATCCATAATTTACTGACCGCAAGACGTTACCGTTTGAACCTATTGCAATAGCATAACCAGACGATGATTCAATGTCAGTCAGAGTAATTGACGGATTTGAATATACGGTATCCCAATCACCGGAATTACTTTTCCTATATATATTATGAGCGTCTATATAATAATAATTATAATTAAAGGTAGAATAGTTTACAGAAGAAACCGCAAGTAAATTATTATTAGTTAATTTCTGCTCCGGAATCCAGCCGGTTTGAGAAAACGCAATTTGCGATAAGACAAGAAACAATAAAACTGTAAATAATTTTTTCATTTTTGATTCCCCTTTTTGAAATAAGTTTATATAATATTTTTATGTAAAAATAATTTATTATTTATTTAATAACTGCCATTTTTTTAACGGAAGTATAAGTACCAGAAATCAGGCGATAGAAATAAATACCTGATGCCAGGGTTGATGCATCGAATTTAATCGAGTAATAGCCCGCATCTTTCTTCTCATTAACGAGTGATTTCACTTCTCTGCCGAGGACATCGAATATCTTTATCGTTACCAATCCCGACTTCGGAATCTGGTATTTAATAGTCGTAACCGGATTAAACGGGTTAGGATAATTCTGCGCAAGGTCATAGGTATCCGGAATCAGATTATTATCGTTATAGATAATAAGTTTATCAATATTTTCATTTATCGTAATTTCACCGCCGTCGGATATTTCAGCGTTGACTATTTTTCCCGTTACTGCATCTTTAATTCTGAATTTATATTCCTTTGCATTCGAGAGTTTTATTTTAACCGGTTTCTGAGCAGAAGTTATATTCACCTGAATAGATTTAAGGCTCATACTCTCGACGCATTTGTCAGTCGCAAACCTTGCATCGAAAATACCTTCCGGAGGCAGAGGAGGCATAATATAACTTTTAGTTATCTGATTTTCTCTTGCAAGGAACAGGTCAGTTTTACGGTTTGCATTATCGGACACGGTGAATTTAACAAATCCGGATGTTTCGTCCTGAATTTTGATTGCCGTCATATTATCGGTTGCGTGTCCCAGGACAATTTTACCCGGAGCAGAAGAATTTATCCAGTAACCGTAACCCGGTTTAAGATATGAAGATACTTCATAACCTCCATTATATCCGAAGAAAAATGACTGCAATATTCCGGGGGGGGTAGTCGTAATCAATTCTACAGGTGATATGTTTCCATAAGGACCTATCAATGACCAGCCGGAAGGGATAACTACAGTATCAGAATTAAGAACATATCCTGTAAGGCTAACAGTTTTCGATGCATCGAAATAAACCCAATAACCTGTTGAATTTTTTAACGTATCGACAGTATAATAACTGCCTGTTGAAGAATTAAAACCGAATGTATTACCGGTATGTCCCGAGAACAGATTATCCACGCGCATATCCAATGCTCTATACGGCATAGAAACAAGATTCCATTTATCCATTACAATTTTATCCAGAGACTGCATCTTATAATAAATAATCTGATACGGAAACACAGAGGTCTGGAGCCAAGTAGAGTAAGAAGATTGTTTTTTCATATTAACTGAAGAATCCTTCAATAAGTCTTTCAAAATAAACGAGCCCATTGGTAGATTTGCAGAATCCCATGAAATATAACAATAAGGCGTCGGATTACTAAAGGGCCTGACTTCAAAACTCCAAATGTGCATTGAATCAGCATCACTTCTTAAATCTTTTTTAGTGTTTTTGACAGGATTAGACGGCAGGTTAAAACGAACGTCTAATATACCGGCGGGAGGAGGAGGAGGCAATATATATTCACCATACACCGGGTCTAAACTATCAGTTGCACGCGAGTCCATTCCTATAAATAAAGAATCACCAGTGTAACCAGCCCAATTATATAAATTAATCTTTTCCACAAACCAGGGTTTCATTGTACTAAAAGATCTTGCGTCAGAAAAACTGCTAAATCCAAAATCTGTCAGCGACCTGACTTTCCACCAGTACTTATTGTTAAACGTCAGTTTTATATACGGATTGTAATTATTATTATAAACAGTAACAGTATCCACAATATTCTGAAACAGGGAATCGGTTGAAATTATAAAATTATATTTACCAGATCCATAACCGGTCACAGCAGACCAAGTGAAACTTTGGTTCAGCCCTCCATTTGTATAACCATTATAAGGATTTATAAGAACAGGAATGTTATTATACGACTTATAGAACACAGTTCCCGAGTTACCGACGGCATATCCCTGCGAACCTGTCGGAAAATAAACAGAATAAAAATCCTGAGAGGAATTTACATAATTATAAAACCAGTTCGCGCCTGAATTTGTTGTTTGCAAGATTGTTCCATTTCTGCCTACAATCCATCCGTATTTTGAATTATCAAGAAAGCAAACCTTATTTAATTTTGAGCTATACGAGCCGACCTGATACCAGTAATTTCCCCCGTCAGTCGTTCTGGCTATTTTCCCGCTAATTCCTGTTGCAATACCCGTCAGAGCATCCAGGAAAGTCACAGAAGTATAAGCAGTATCCACAGTTGTATTAACGGCTGTCCAGTTTATACCCGAATTTGTTGTCTTAACAATTTTGTTTGAATATCCAACAACCCAGCCGTAATAATCGGGAGAAACGGACATAAAATAGAAATCAGAAATACCGTTTAATAAATAATTCTGGGATAAAGGATATTGTGTGAAATTATTTCCACCATCCGCAGATTTATATAAATAATCGAAATTTGATACAAAGTAAACCGGATGAAAAACCATTAATTTATTGGGACTATTAAAACCACCACTATACACCATTGACCAAGTGGTACCGAAATCGGTTGAACGCCGAATATTGAACTGAGTTGAAAATGATGATAATGCGTATAATTTATTATCAGGCTCGACAAACATAGATTTATAAATAGTATTTGAGTCAAGTTTTTGCCAACTAATTCCTTTATCCATAGTCCGGTATAAGCCTGCTGAATTATTATTAAAAGCCCATCCAATAGAAGGATTCGAGCTTGAAAAAGAGACTGAACTTAAAGAAGAAGCGGGTAATTGAGATTTAACATCCCAATCGAAACCACCGTTACGTCCTAATAAAGCTGTTCCTGAAGAACCGACACAGAACATGCCGGCAGAGGATATATCATTTAAATTCGAACCAGCACCACTAAACTGACGTGACCAATTAAGACCATTATCAGAAGAATAGAAAATAGCACCACTAATACCTGAGGCATAAGTTTTAGAATTCAGGGAATTATAGCTAAGAGCTTTCAGATAATAATTATAGCCGGGAACAGAAAACGAAGTCCAATTAGCGCCGGCATCAGTTGTCCGGTAGTTATAGCCGGAAGCACCGCCGCTTTTAGCCAAGAGCCAGGTATTTGAATTAATAATGCAAAAAGATTTTACAGAATTACCGTTGGACGGCAAAGAGTACGTTATCCAGTTTGCGCCGTAACTTATTGTTTTATATATTTCAGTATTACTGAGGGCGTATATTACTCCATCGTCATAAGCCACATCAACTAAATCCGAAGTAGTCGGTGAGGTCCATGCAACCCAATTTGAACCGTAGTTAGTAGATTGATAAATTTTACCGCTTCTACCTACAGTCAGATAATTATTCGTACCGTACTGGATTATTTTATTAAAATAAACGGAATCAACGTTTTGAAGATAAGAAGGGTTGTATCCATAATAAGGAATTTTTAATACATTTCCACCCGACCCGACTGCCATAATTTCATGATTAGTGGAATTAGCATTAAAGCATAAATCAGATATAGTCCACGAAAGATTTGTATAAATCGTATCCCAATTTCCGTTATTTACTTTTCTGTAAATTCGATTAAATTCCGCGCAGTAATAATAATCATCAATACTTCCAATTTTAGCATAATCCAATGTTATTAATTCCCCTGCGGTGAATTTCGGTTCCGGAGTCCAGCCGGTTTGAGATACTGCGATTTGAGATAAGACAAGAAACAAAAATACCGTAAATAATTTTTTCATTTTGTATTCCCTTATGAAATAAGTTTATAAAATAATTTATATATAATGAATTATTGAGAATATGATGAGTTGATAGAGTTAAACTTCGATCAGACAATACGATTGAATTCGCTTTGAAGTGACGATAAATATATTTAACATTACACATTTTACTTCTATGAGTTTAGCATTTATCGATTAATCACACAATAATTTCTTTAGCCCGACAGAATTTAGATTAACTCCGCAAATATAACGAAATATATTTTTATAAGACACAATTATTTTTTCCCCAAAAAATGCGGGTTTGATATGCAAATATCGTGCCAGAATCTTCCGTTATAGCAGAAATATTTTGAAATTTGAGCTAAATTTATTCCGTAAGACTAAAAAAAGCAAAACCCGGGCAAGAACGGCACTCAGAGCTGTAATGCTTTAATTGGAATTGGACTTTTCTTGATTTGAAATAAGATTACACGGCAGGCGCAGACCAATTGGGAGTGCAGTCTTCCTTAGTCACGATTTATGTTTAATTTTATCAATGATTTTCGATATCGGATTTAACTGATTTTATCTTAATCCAATCAGGTATATCTTCTCCGAATTCATTTTTTATTTCTTCCGTTATCCACACTTCATTGAACTGAAAAGTCAATATTTTATGATACTATTCAGGGGGAATATTTCAAAAAGGTACTTACTGGCATCTTAAAAAATACAAACGAGGTAAAATTGGAAACTTACAAAAGTCCCGTCTGCGGAAACTACCGGTTTTCAAAGAGTTGGGCGGATTGTTCAAAATTCAATCCGTCATTTGCGAACCGGTGTTCCGAATTTCTGTATCTTAGACTGCATTTCAGGGCTCAATTCTTTTACAAGCTCGGCATTGTACGAAAACGAACCGGTTGGCTGAAGAGGCATCAGTATTTTGAATATCTGATAAGCCGCAATAGCATAAGAACGGGATATCCCGGCAAACGAGCCTTCTTTGACTGCCGGATCAACATCGGTCGTTAAGATCGAAATTGTATTGTCGCTGTTGCGGACAATTTCAAAAGTCCGGAACTGCTGTGGAAACTCCCTTAACGATGAGGTTTCAACCTCCCAGAAGCCGAGTTCAGGACGATTGGCATCGGGTGATTTCAGTGCAGTAACAGTATTGAGATGGCGATGTCCCGCAACCCAGAGAATGAGGTTCGGATATGTATGCAGTTTGGCAATCAAATCTTTTTCCGTTACTACGGAGAATTTACTCATACCAAGTTCAGGATTCGGATCATTTACACCGATCGGTACGTGCGATGCAATTATCATAAGCTTACCCTCTGACTGCCCCTTATCGAGTTCTTTTACGAGCCAGTCATACCGTTCCTTGTCAAAAGAACTATGCCCATAGATGTCAACATCCGGATCGTCGTCTCTTTGTGTATCATCGAGCACGATAACCTTCACCGGTAAATCCGATTTCGGCTCGAAACTATAGCAGGCGAATCCCCTCTTAGCATCTGCTTCATTGAATCCGTGTCCTTTCGGATTTGAAGTAGTTTTAAAAAATTCGCTCAGCCATTCACCTATTAAAAGCGAGCGGCGGTTCGAATCGGCGGCAATCTTCGGAGGAGCCGTAAAATCTTTGACGGGTCCGACACCTATAACGTCACCGTAAACCGTATTGCAGTCGAATACACCCATATAAAATCCACGGCTTTTAATACCGAGAGTATCGGTAAATATATTTCCCATATTGAGAATATTTTCGCCGATATATGTTTGCCTTATGTAATCATCCGGGCGTTTTACACCCATCCAGAAATGATCGTGATTGCCGAGCGCCTGATACCACGGGATAGACTTATCCAGTCCAGCGGCTTTGTATTCGTCCTGATAATCGTTATTTGGTCCGGGTATGGGATCTTTTTTAATGCCTGAACCGGGGTTTATATTCTTGCCGTCGAGGACGTCTATAAACCATCTAAGTTCATTATATTGAGAGTTGTTGCAATTATCACCGAGTGAGATACCGAAATCAAACGGATTTTTTTTGTTAAGTGCATTTACAGTCTGGACGACTGCATCGAGAACATGTGTAGTATAGAGCATAATCCCCGAATATGCGGAAATAATACCTCCTTTATATCCATAAAGGATAGCCTGAGCCGGAGATTCTTTGTCGGTTA
This sequence comes from Ignavibacteriota bacterium, assembly GCA_026390755.1. Classification (GTDB taxonomy): domain Bacteria; phylum Bacteroidota; class Ignavibacteria; order Tepidaquicellales; family Tepidaquicellaceae; genus JAPLFI01. Next base: position 3,455 of record JAPLFI010000394.1, on the reverse strand, counting down.
AATGTATATCGGTCATGGCAAAGAAATTCAAAAGTTTTGCCGTATTTGTAACAGATGTATTGGAGTATGCGGGTGACATAATATCCAGTCTCTTTTGGTACACAAGCCCGGGTCCGAATTTCCATACGCCGTAGCCATTCTGGGAGTATTTAGAAATCTCCGTAGGAAGAAGCGCAGGCGAAGTTGAAGGCACCGGAACGGGAATCACAGTACGTTCAAGCGTGGTAAAAGCCGCAGAATCTATAGGATAACTGACTTTCTGTGAAATCTCAAGTGAACTCTTATCATTTTTATTGCAGCCAATGTTAAGAGTTAACACAAATCCAATTGCAACTAACGTGTAAATCCAAATTTTGTTTTTCATTTTATTTTTCTATTATAAAATTAATTCCGCCTGAGCGGTTACGTTATTAAATAAACTATTTACCTGATTAAAACCATACGCTTCGACATCACTATTTGCCTGCCGGCGGATTCTGCAATGAATCTGTAGAAATATGCACCGCTGGAGAAATTGCTTCCGTTGAAATCAATTGTATAGTATCCTGCCGTGTATAACTCGTTATTCAGAAGATTAGCGACTTCCCTGCCCGTTACATCATATACAATTAGTGTAATTTTGCTATCGGCGGGTAAATCGAAGTTAATTTTAGTAACAGGATTAAACGGATTCGGATAGTTCTGACTCAGATTATAAGTTAACGGAATTTTGCCTGACGGGTCATTTACAAATATTGGCTGATTCAGGTTCAGTTCGTATATACTTCTGCCGAAAGTTGCCGCTCTGAGGAGCCTTGTGCCGCCATTATTGAAATAACTGAAGTCTATAACAGGAACGAAGAAAGGAAATCCGTTATTCAGTCTTGACCAGTTTGCACCGCTGTTAGTTGTCCTGTAAACACCGAAGTCATTCCCAAGAAACATAACACCAGAATTCAATTCGTCAACAAAAAAATCATTAACAGGGACCTTGGGCAGGTCGGAACTTATATCAGTCCAGTTATTGCCGAAGTTTGTTGTCTTAAGAACCAATGTTCCCGTGTATGAATTTTTCAGGAGGTAAAAAGTATTTCCGTTTAAAGGGTCTGCCTGAATGCGCATCAGTTTATTACCTCCAAAAGGAATTATGCCCGGAGATATGTCCGTCCATGTATAGCCTTCATCTGAAGACCTGTAAATACATGAAGGACCATAATGTGAAATTACAATCATGTTATTTGTGTTAACCGGAGACTGAACAGCAGAATAGATATCATTACTGCTAATTGCCGATGATGTTGTAAATGACCAGGTATCGCCTTTATTTGTTGATTTACAAAGCTTACGCTTTACACCACCATAAATAATATCAGGGTTTACCGGATGCTGCCAGTAAGGTGCAAGAAATTCAGATGAATCAGGTGAAGACAGCTGAGATACTTCACTCCAATTCTGTCCTCCGTTAGTACTACGATTCATAGATCCACAAAAAGTCCCGATAAAAATTATATTCGGATTTGAATAATCGTAAAAACAATCTATCCCATCTCCAAGAATTTCCAGTTTATACGGCGTCGTCCCCCTGTTATTTGTAGCGGCTGTACCGTTATCCTGTGTTCCGCTAAGAAGGATATCCGGGTTTGACGGATGGGAACCTGCCCTGTAAAGCTGAAACGTGTTCAGACCGGTATTAGAGCAAAAGAACGTCTGACCTCCGTTAGTTGACTTAAAAACACCGCCGTCACAGCCGACATATATAATTGAGGGATTTGAAGGAGCAAACTTTATTATGTGATGGTCAACATGTGTATAATCGTCATAGGCAACCGTACCGCCGCCCGGTGCGTTCGGATTTCTTATAAATGAAAAAGTTGATCCGTTGAGAGAACTGCTCAGCTCCATGTTTCCGAGAAATACATTATTCGGGTTAACCGGATTGACGGCAATGCACAGATCATAAAATCCCTGGTCAGATACAGTGATGCCGTCTCCGCTGCCTGCGATATTTACTCCCTGAGAAATCTGGGTCCACGAAGTACCGCCGTTAATGGACTTATAAGCACAGCTCTTGAATCCGCCCGAAACAGGAATGGTATCATATATAACAGAGTAAATAACCGAGGGATCAGATTGTGAAACATCAAACTGAATTCTTCCTATGCGGTTTGACGGGGGCAGTCCGGTATTGCTTTTAGAAAAAGTCAAACCGGCATCAGTTGAGATATGAAATCCTGCCTCTGAATTAACACTGCCGGACGCAGCATAAACAATGCCCGGATTCGTCGGATGGAATGCAACATCCCAAGCACCTTCCATTGACAATATACGGGTCCAGTTTATTCCTGCGTTAGAGCTTCGCCATATACCACAATTGGGACCGGCGTTCTGAAGATTTACGGCTATTGCCGACATAACGATATTCGGATTGTGGGGAGAAACGGCAACATCCGTAAAGTGAGTAACGATGCCAAACTCAGCATTTATCTTTACCCAGTTATCACCGCCGTTTGTTGACTTGTACAAACCATCGCCGCTGTAAAATCTTTCTGTTAGTACCCATACATATTCACCTGTACCTGCATAGATAACTTCATGATTAGATGGGTCAATAGCGATTGAACCAAATGTAATCATATTCATTCCTCCGCTTTTATCAATCCAGGTTTGCCCGCCGTTTGTTGACTTCCAGATACCGCCGCCGCCTGCACCTGCATAGACTATAGCCGGGTTTGCCGGGTGTACTGCGAGTCCCCTGACCCTTCCGCTTACAATCCCCCAGTGCGGAACCATATAATCATCAATGAAATCAATACCTACAGGACCAATATTTGTCCACTGATATAAAGAATTGCCGATATCGGACTGAATTTTAGAAAGCTCAATTTCCTTCTGCTCGTCAATAAACTCCTTAGGAAATATGCCGAGCTCATTCAGGCGCGGTCTGTAAAACCATTCGAGTCTTTTGAAGGCATTCCGGTTTTTTATTTCCGCAGGTACGTTATCCCAGGCTGAAATAAAAGGCGGTGTTGAGGGATTCCGGTATGCTCTTAAAGATACTTCGTTCATGCTGTTTGACTGAGGGAAAGAGTTTTTTAATCATTTTCGTTTCATTAATTTATTGATTAGTATGAATTAAAGTATGTTATTTCAATAAAATAAATTTCTTTACTGCAGCATAATTACCTGCCGTCAGTCTGTAAAAATATACTCCGCTTGAGAAATTGCTTCCATTGAAATCAACCTTATAGGCACCGGGATTAAGCTTTTCGTTTACGAGAACCGCAACTTCTTTACCGAGTATGTCAAAAACGGTTATTCTTACATTTCCCGATTTTGCGATATTGAATTTTATATTCGTTATCGGATTAAACGGGTTAGGATAATTTTGTCCGAGCGAGAAAGCCTGCGGTACTTCGGAAGAAATATTTTGTATTACTATTATTTCCGCGACTGAGCGGCGCCAGACGGAATTACCC
>JAPLFI010000248.1 GCA_026390755.1 Ignavibacteriota bacterium | reverse complement strand
AACGGCGACGGAATGAGTTTTAATATGGATATACAGGGATACAAAGTTGTTACGGATGCCTCTCTTGATTTCGGCGGACTCGGACTCGGTCCAACGCCAAAACCGCTTATGCTAGCCGCGCTCGCAGGATGTACCGGTATGGACGTTGTTGCTTTTTTAAATAAGATGCATGTTCCGTATGACAAATTAAACATTAAGGTCGAAGGCGAACTGACGGACGAGCATCCCAAACGATATACTAAAATGCACGTTACATATCAGTTAAAAGGCAAGGAAATCCTGCCGGAAAAAGTTGAGCAGGCAGTAAAACTTTCTCAGGAAAAATACTGCGGAGTCGCCGCCGTATATAAACAGGTAATGGATTTAACCTACAGCATAGAAATCAGCAAAGAATAAAAAAGAGCCGATGCCTGTATAAAAAAAGGCGGAAATTACTTTCCGCCTTTCATGAATTTTGTCATGCTGAACTTGTTTCAGCATCTGATTTGATAACACCCAAAATAATTTTTTTACTTCGTCGCTAAATAATTAAAAGTCCCGTCCGAATTAATCTGAAGTTTGACTAATTTGCAGGCGTCTATACCGGAGAAAGTAATATGGTCACCGACTGCATCCGTGATTTTCATATCGAACATGCATGTTGTTCCGTAATCAGCAGGAATTGTAACAGAAATAGTCATACCATTTTCGAATAAACTGCCCGGAAGTATGTCATTACCCCAGTTATTTGTTTCTGCGGGAGTTACGAACACATCCACTAAATCAACACCTGTGTTGTTCACAACATCATAAGATAATGCCTGTGCAGATGAGTTATTTACAGATAATAAAGAAATAACTGCAACTACAGCGAAAAGAAATAAGAGTTTGGTTTTCATTTTTTTTTGTCCTTTTTATTTTATTTTTTGAATTAAATTAATTACTTAAAGGCATTCAACCGTACGGCACGGCTAAAAGTTCCGCGTGAAAAAGTATTTTTTATGGAAAGCTGTTTTTTTTAATCGGGCTTTATCGGTCCCAGTTCGCCTTCCGATTTAGCTATTACAACTGCGGTAAATGAATCGGAAACAATATTCGGAACCGTGCGGCACATGTCAAGGAAACGGTCAACACCTATGATTAAAGCGATTCCTTCTTCGGGCACACCCACGGATTTCAAAACGATAATAAGCATTATCAGTCCGATTCCCGGAACGGGCGCCGTGCCTATTGATGCAAGTACAGCCGTGATTATTACAGTAATCTGCTGAGACATATTAAGGTCGTATCCGTAAACCTGCGCAATAAACATTGTTGCAACAGCCTGATATAGCGCTGTTCCGTCCATGTTTATTGTTGCCCCGAGCGGCAAAACGAAACTCGCAATGCGGTTCGGAACACCCAGCTTCTTCTCTGCCACTTCCATCTCAAGCGGAAGCGTAGCGGCAGATGAACTAGTGGAAAATGCTACTATCATTACCGGTCTCAGGGCTTTGTAAAAATCCCTGACTCTTATTTTGGTGAAAATCTTTATAAGTGTGGGATACAGAATTAACATTAAAGCCGCGATGCCAATCAGTACCGTAATCGAGTACATAAAAAGTGTCGAAAGTATTCTCACTCCGAATTCCGCCACCGTCGCGGATATGAGCGCAAAGACGGCAATCGGGGCTATATACATCACTTTCTCGACCATCGTTATAAACCCGTTACTGATTCCGTCGAAGAAATTAATAACAGGGTCGGCTTTTTCTTTGGGGAGCTGTGTCAGGAAAACACCCGTAAGAACTGCAAAGAAAACAATTTGCAGGAAATCTCCGTCTGCCATAGCTTTGAACGGATTGCGCGGAACGATATTCACAAAGAAATCAACAATGTTAACCGAGACGTTCTGCTGGACTTTCGTCAATGCCTCTTCCTGATAAGTCTGCATCAGCGCATCGCGCGTTTCTGCCGGCATGTAATGTCCCGGCTTGATAATGTTTGCCGCTACCAGCCCGAATGTTATTGCCATAACGGTTGTGAACATGAAAATTGTTATAGTCTTACCGCCCACCTTTGCCACGTGCTTCAGGTCTGAAAGTGATGCCGCGCCGACTATCAGAGAGGCAAGAACAAGCGGTATGGCTATCATATTCAGCAGACGGATAAAAATGTCTCCAATGGGTTTAATCAAAACACCGATTGTTTTTACCTTTGTAATTTCCTTGATTTCGGCGTAAGACTTTTCCTCTCCGCTTTTGAGTGTGACTTTGGCAATGAGGGATTCCTTAAGTTTCTTATCACCGAGCGTCTTGAAGTACCTTATTATTCCGAGTTGTGACTCGCCGTCAAACGACCGTAAAATCGAATCACCCGAAAGAAAACGGAATTCTTTCCAGTCGTTGATTTTTTCGGAAGATGCTTTTGAAGAAATTTCAAGTTCATACTGACTGATATGAAACACCGAGCCGAATGCCGCACCGAGCAGAAGCCCGATTAAAATATATGTGTGGAGAGAAATCTTAAATTTTTTTTTCATCCGCTGAATTTAATGCTGTATGATTGCAAAAATTAACGAAAGTTTCAATTCAACAATAACTATAAAAGTACGGAGTACGTTTTTCCGTCGTTATTGCCTAAAAAAGAAAACGGGCGATAATGAATTACCGCCCGTAAATTGTTACAAGATCTGTTGCCTGAGAATCGTTATTATATTAGTATAACTATCAGTTGTTAATCTTGGTCACGTTAGCTGCTTGTGGTCCTTTTGGTCCGTCTTCTATTTCGAACTCGACAGTGTCGCCTTCGTTAAGAGTTTTGTATCCGTCGCCCATTATTGCTTTGTAATGAACGAATACATCTTTTTTGCCTTCTACGGTAATGAAACCGAAGCCTTTAGGCGCGTTGAACCATTTTACAGTACCTTTTTCCATGTGGTGTTTACTTTTTTGTTGATAAAAAATGTTTATTAAAAACCCCGTTTTTCGGGAAAATAAACTAATACTTGATATCTGGCTTTTTCTTTATTCCTTCTTATCCGGGATAAACTTTTGAAAAGTTGTTACTGCGGAGTATGGAACTCAGACGAGATTCTTACCTTATGCGGTTATATTTTCTCTAAAGCTGATAAAAAATGTTTAATTTACTTCAGCGTAAATATATAATTAATATATATAAACTGCAATACTATAGAAAAACTAAAAAACCCGCACACTATAGAGTGTTACAAAAAGAGTGTTACAAAAGACACGGCATATTTTATCAAAACAAAGAGTTAATAAAATATTTTACATTAAATCTATACTTTAATAAATATAATTATGCCAAATATAAGTTTTGAAGAAATAATCAGTAACATTCAGACGCAGGTGTAAACTTTTTAGGATTTAAAGCGTTTTAAGTGTATCTGATAGACACCGGGCTTTTTATGTCCATTCATTCTATCTATCTCATAAGCTTTAAAAAACGTATTTTAACAAGAGCTAAGAACTTAACACTTAACACTTAACACTTAACACTTAACACTTAACACTTAACACTTAACACTGGTACGAGGAATGGGGAAATTTGACTAAAAAAATGAATAAAAATCTGCAATCTAACAAGAATTTGCGCAATATCGCAATTATAGCGCACGTTGACCACGGCAAGACCACGCTTGTTGACTTCATGTTCAAGCAAAGCGGTATGTTCCGCTCAAATCAGGAGGTGGAAGAGCGGCTGATGGACAATATGGATCTTGAGCGCGAAAGAGGAATTACGATTGCCGCCAAGAACTGTTCGGTTTTATGGAAAGGCGTGAAAATCAATATTCTCGACACTCCCGGTCACTCGGATTTCGGCGGCGAGGTCGAGCGGGCGCTTATGATGGTTGACGGCGCGATATTGCTGGTTGACGCATCCGAAGGACCTCTTCCGCAAACGCGGTTTGTTCTGAAGAAAGCTCTTGACTCCGGAAAGAAAATTATTGTTGTGGTAAATAAAATTGACCGCAAAGACGCGCGTCCGACGGAAGTGCTGAATGAAATTTATGATTTGTTTATTGACCTCGATGCAACCGAAGAGCAGATAGAGTTTCCCGTTTTATATGCAATCGGCAGGGAGGGAATCGCACAGACCACAAAAGACGGTAAAGGCACAGACCTTCAGCCGCTCTTTGAAGAGATTGTAAAAGTTATTCCGCCTCCCGTATTTGACCCTGAAGAACCTTTTCAGATGCTGGTTGCCGACCTTGACTACTCCGATTATATAGGCAGGCTTGCCATCGGCAAGGTGGCGCACGGAACGGCAAAGATAAACGATAATCTTGTTTGCATTAATGAAGATAATGCGACTATTCCGCTCAGGATTTCTAAATTGCAAGTATATGAAGGTGTGTCGCTTAAAGAAACCGAATCCGCCGAGCCGGGAGATATAGTGGTCCTGGCGGGAATCGAGAATGTGCACATAGGTGACACGATTTCTACGCAAATAGCACCCAAGGCACTTAAGCGTGTCGCTGTGGACGAGCCGACAATTTCAATGCTGTTCGCGATTAACTCATCGCCTTTCTCGGGTATGGAAGGGAAATATGTTCAGTCGGCAAAGCTCCGCGAAAGACTTTTTAAAGAGACACTCAGGAATGTAGCGCTGAAAGTGGAAGAATCGGAAACAACGGATAGTTTTATAGTTAAAGGCAGAGGTGAGTTTCAAATGGCAATTTTGATTGAAACGATGAGAAGAGAAGGATACGAGTTAAGCGTTGGAAGACCGGATGTTATTTATAAATTCAAGAGCGGAAAAAAACTTGAACCGATTGAACATTTATTTGTTGACTGCGGTGAAAGTTTTGTTGGTATAGTGACGGATAAGCTCTCACAGAGAAAAGGGCGTATGACAAACCTTGTAAATCACAGCACGGGAAGGGTGAGAATAGAATTTTCGATTCCTTCGCGCGGGCTTATCGGCTACAGGAGCGAATTCCTGACCGACACAAAAGGTACGGGACTTTTGAACAGTTACCTGCAGGGATACGAGGAATACAGGGGCGATTATCCCGTGAGACTGACTGGGTCGCTTGTATCTGACAGGCAAGGTTCAACAACGGGATATGCTTTATTCAACCTTGAGCCGCGGGGAATGTTATTCGTTTCGCCGGGAGAATCGGTTTATGAAGGAATGATAGTAGGCGAGCATAACAGAGACAACGATTTAAACGTAAATGCCTGCAAACCGAAGAAACTTTCTAATATGAGGGCATCGAGTAAAGACGAGGGAATAATTTTAACTCCCGTGATACCACTAACACTTGAAAAGGCAATTGAATTTTTGAATGATGATGAGCTTGTTGAGGTGACGCCAAAAAGCATAAGACTCAGAAAGGTGTATCTCTCGGCGCAGAAGCGATATACAATGCTGAAGGCGTAGTTTACAAGTAACGGGCGATTTCGGCGGCGAGTTTCGCGTTATTCAAAACAAGTTTAATGTTTGATTCGAGGCTTGAGCCGCGCGTAATTGACTTAATTTCCGATAACAGGAAAGGTGTTACGTCCTTGGATTCGCGATAATTAGTCCTCCGTTCAGTCCGAGTTCCCATTTCGCATTTATCGCAGAGGCAATTTCTTCTGGAGAATCCAGACGGTAATTGACTTTATATCCCGATTCACGTGCATAAAAAGCTGGAAACTCATCCGTTCCGTAGCCGATTACAGGAACTCCGAATGTTTCGAGATATTCAAGCGTAAGTCCGATATCGAGAATGGATTTAACTCCCGCGGATACGACGGCAATATTTGTCCGCGCGAGCTCGGTCAGGTCGGCAGATATATCAAAAGTCTGCACTGCATTCCTGTGAACACCTCCTGTACCGCCCGTCGCAAATATTTTCAGCTCTGCAAGTTTTGCGCAAATCATTGTAGCGGCGACGGTTGTAGCCGCGCTTAACTTTTGTGATACGATAACAGGTATATCCGCGCGCGAAGCTTTCAGTATATTTTTTTCCGCAGATAAATATTCTATATCGGATTTATTCAAACCAACTTTTATTACACCGTTAATAATTGCAATAGTTGCGGGAACGGCGCCGTTATCCCTGACGGTATTTTCGACCAGCAGAGCAGTTTCCAGATTTCGCGGATACGGCATGCCATGCGAAATGATTGTAGATTCAAGGGCTACAACCGGTTTGTTGTCCGTGAGCGCGGATTTAACTTCGTCGGAAACGGAGAGATATTTATTAAAAAAACTTTTTGCCACAGATTTACACAGATTTAAAAGATAAAAAACTTTTCAGAATAAAAGATAAGAACTTTTCACACTAATTTGCACTAATTTACTCGAATTATAAAGATAAAAACTTTTTGCCGCAGAGTTACACAGATTTAAAAGATACGAACCTTTTTTGAAATATGAACGAAAAATATTTAAAGTTTTTGTTTATATAAATCCAGAACTTTCTGCCGGGTTATTTCATTTGAAACGGAATTCTCCGACATTAATGTATAATAAGCCGCGCAGATACCTATTTTCGACGATTCCACAACGTCATAATCTTCGATAAGACCGAAAATAAACCCTGCGTTGAAAGCATCACCCGCGCCGTTAGGTTCGCGGACATCGGGTTTTAATCCTTTGACAGAAGATACATTTGAATTCTCAACGTCAATAATATCTATACCCTCTTTACCTTTTTTAACTATAATGTATTTATAATTCCTGAATACGCCATTTTGAACCAGCCTGAGCTTCGCCTTATTATCAGTCGTTTTTCCGAAAAGCGATTCATATTCATGTATGTTAGGGGATAGATAATCTACCGCTCCGCGGAGTCCCTTTATTACAACAGCTTTTGCCGAAGATACTGTATCCACAAAAACAGGAATATTGTTCTTATTTGCAAAATTAATAACGAACTGCAGAACATCTTGGCTCAGGTTTGTATCAAGAACAATAAAACCGGCGGATTCAAGTATTTCGGAATTACTACTTATATAGTCAGCGGTTATTAAAGATAATGAATCTTTCATATCATTTACGGCATAAGATAAATCGCCATGGCTGTTTGATACAGATAAATATTTTGCAGTACTGCATAAATCAGACTTTAAAACATATTGGACGTTAACTCCCGCTTTTTTCGTTTCGGCGAGAATTAATTCTCCCTGCAAGTCATTTCCGGCACAGCCAAACAGATACACGGGCATACCAAGCCGGGCGAGATTTTCAGAGATATTCCTTGCCACTCCGCCCGGAGTGAAAATAATTTTTCCGGGATGCGAATCGGATGTAATATTGCCCGACTCCGCGACACCTTTAATGTCCAGATTAATTCCGCCTACTACGCAAATGTGTTTATTCAACAATTTCCCCAAAAATTCTTTTGCAAAACTTTTTTGTGGCCTCTGTGTAACATCTTTTGCTCTTATTATAAAAAAGCTCTTCTCTGTGACCTCTGTGTCTTCCCTGCCTGCCTCTGCCTGGTGCAGACAGGTGTCTGCGCCAGGTGGACGGCAGGCAGGTCTGAGACCTCTGTGTAACATATTTTATTACACATATTTAATTCGTTTTTTTTCTGAAATAATCGAAAATTCCATATCCGTAAACACCGGCTAATATAAGCATGCTTAGCATCAGATAGAGTTTTAAATTACCTTCGTCGTAATACATATCAATTTCAGCGCCTGCCGAAGGAGAAATCACGCCGCGCATCGAATTATTAACGCGCAATACGGGTACTTCCTGACCGTTAATACGCGCCTTCCATTTCGGATACCAGGAATCATTTACTACAACAAGTCCGGGCGAAGACGCTTTTATTTTCAGGGAGTGATTTTTTCCCTCCGTGATTTCAGCTTTCGAGTTTTCGGAATTAGTCGGCATTACGGGAGCGTCACCGTTTACGATTGCTTTTTCGAGCGGGTTGAAATTATTATCAACCAATAGTTCAGCGCTGTTTTTATTATCGGCAGGCGTCGCGATAAAATCTTTTACAATCCACGCTCTCGGAAAAACTTCTGCAAGCTCGTAATGCTTTATTCCGAGTGTATCCGATTTCATCGTGAATGGTTCGCTCACGTTAAATATCGTCAGAAAATCCTTAACGCTCCACATACGCGCAAGCTTAATAAAAGCGGGCGTTGTTTCAAGGTTTTTACCTCTCAAAGCGGCGTTTTTCTTTATGATGCCGGGATGATCCATATCTCCCCACACTTCATACATATAGTGCGGCGTGAGATTGATATATCCGCTCACCGCCCTTATGTGATAATAAGCGTTAAGATTAGGCGGCAGTATATTGGCGGCGAGGCGGTACATAGATTTATTACCCTCCCATCCTTTACTCTTTTCGAAAATATTTGTGAGCAGGTTAAGGTCGCCCATAGGATATACACGGCTGAATTCATTTATGTTTAAAGAAGAGACTGATTTATTATTCGCCGGGAAAAATATTTCTTTATCGGCTGTGGTAACACCCCTGCCTGTCATAAAGTATATATCAAAAATTACGATAAGAGATATTGCAAGCCCCGGAATGTATGGTTTATTTACAATAAAGATCCCGAAACGAGTTCGGGATGACAAAACACTGGTTCGGGATGACAAAACACTGGTTCGGGATGACAAAACCGAAGGAGATTTAACAGGTGCGGAAACGGTCTTCTTTTTTCCTTTGCCGGTTGTGGCGGTCCGGCGCTCTTTTTTACTCTCCGTGATTTTACCGATAATATACTGCAAGCCGAACGTACTCATGAAAATAAGCGTGAGTTCCGTACCGAAAAGCCAGCGCGACGGAAAACGAAAAGCGCTTACCAAGGGAAAGACAGAAAATATTTTATACAGTTTAAGGTTCTCTCCGAGAGAGAAGAGAAAACACAGAACGGAAACAATTAAAAATATTTTAACATAAGAATTCGTTCTGACTGTTTTAAACACCGCAACGAGAGCGAGAACAACGAGGGCAATACTTATATAATGAAAATATTCCCAGAAGAGGTAAACCTCGGGGAGTTTGAAAGTGCCGTCACCGGCATTTCCCAGGTAATATGGATTAAGGAAAGTCATCAGACCGTTCCACGGCAGACTTCCCATGCCGAGATACGCCGCCGTTAATGCATCCTTGCTTCGAATTGAAAAAGACGAAAGCTGTATAGTATCCCGCATCTGCGCAAAACCGATTGCAAGACTAACGACCAGAGCCGCAAGAAGAAACAAGGCGATTTTTTTCCAGTAATAATTAATTTTCTTTTCGTCAAACCAGAAACGAAGGAATAAATACAGTACGGCAATAAAGCCGCATATAAAAGAGTACTGCGGGCGATTGACCAACAGCATAAGTCCGAGCACGGAGCCAAAGAGCAGTGCGGATGATATTTTCAGCTTTCTGACGTATGATTCGGCGAAAAGAAACAGCCATGGTGTAAGGGCAATAACGGCAAAGATATTCATGTGGCGCGTATGTCCCGTTGTAATCGAGCCGCAGACAGAAGCGGCAACGGCGGCGGGAATAGAATTCCAGCCCGAGCCGGATATTTTCTTGCTGAAGAAATAAACTCCGATTCCCGCGAGAACGGCGTGAAATATAATAAACCAGTTCATTGCCTGAAAAGGATTCAGTAAATAACACGTAATCAGGTTAAATGGGTACAGGAAACCATTCTGACCTTCGGCAAAAACAGGAAAGCCGGCATTAATATAGGGCGTCCACTGAAGAAGTTCTCCCGCTTTGAGCGCTTCTCCGTAAAGGAATCTGACGGGAAAAGAAAAATAAAGCAGGTCGTTCGTACCCGCATCGTTAGTCGCTATTATTTTACCTTCAATTAATCCCCAGAAAACAAGGAATACCGCGCCGATTACTATTAAGATAGCGGCTATATCGGGAGTTTTATCCTTAAAATATTTATTCATCATTCAAATCAAAATAATTTCGAAGGGAAATTACTCAAACCTTTAAAAAATTGTTAGGCAAAATACAGCTTCATCTGCCAGTTCGATCATGAAACGGTTTCTCCGTTCGGCAGTTTCTACAGTTACACGCTTTACTTTATTTTCAAAACCTTCTTTTTTTAAACGGTTTTTTATTACTCTTTTCCTCTTCGGTAGAACCTTTATTACTGTCAAGTTCTTTACCGATAAGGTATTTTTTCAAATCTTTTTTTACTTCATTGATTAACTGCTTTTCTGTTGGCAGATACAATTGATATTGACTCGTCAAAATCGTCTTGTTATCTTCCGGGAGGGCAAATTTAACTGCTGTATTATTTTTATCGGCGCAAAGCAAAATTCCGATAGTCGGATTTTCTTTCGGTAATTTTTCAGTGCGGTCGTAGTAATTCACATACATTTGCAACTGTCCTAAATCCTGATGCGTGAGTTTTTGAGTCTTAATTTCAACAATGACGAAACACATCAGCAATCGGTTATAAAACACCAAGTCCACAAAAAATTCATCGTCTTCTACGAGTATTCGTTTCTGTCTAGCTACAAAAGAAAAACCATTTCCCAATTCCAGCAAGAAAGTTTGAAGGTGATTGATAATAGCAGTTTCGAGATCTCTTTCATAGTATTTTGCTTTACGCTCCAAACCAAGAAATTCTAACACCATAGGATCTTTGATAATTTCTTGCGGCTCCTCCGGTATCTTCTCTTTGCGAGCTACAGCTAATACCGCTTCTTTATTGTTGCTGAATAGCAATCGTTCATATAATCCTGAGTTTATCTGTCTCTCCAATTCCCTCCCGGTCCAGCTATTATTAACTGCTTCAAGCAAATAATATTCTCTTTTATCCTGATGCCCAATGCGTAACAAGAGCCGATATTGACTCCAGTTCAATTGTGAACGCAGTGCGTTCACAATTGGAAAAGTCTGATACAATTGAAGGCAAAAGTATAATTGCCGGTAGGAAAACCCGCTTCCATATTCAGGTTCAAGTTCTTTAGCCAGATTACGAATGAGATTTTCTCCATATCCTGCTCTTGTTTTACCATGCTGTTCTTCTTCGAAAATTAACCTGCCTATATGCCAATACATAAGTACGCGTTGGAAATCCACGCTTCGAATAGCCTGCTCGCGCGATTGAGCGATGATTTCCCTAATTTCAGAGATGAAAGTTTTACGCATTGTTTTGTTCATTTTTTATTCTCCTTCTTCTTCAGAATACTGAAGGCGAGTTCAGTACAAGCTTTTTTTCGCCGGCGAGTCCCTTGTCCATGCGATATTTAATGTCATAATTAGTAAAAAATTACTTATTGGTCAATAATCGCTTTAAGTCTTCTAAATTTGGCAGAAATGCTTTCTGAATTCGTCATCAGCCGTGACAAAGTCGGTTATGATAAAACCAAATTATTTTTCCTTTCAACTCGTTTAGCGGTAGTATCCACTGCCGATAACCCAGCCGAATGGTTCGAACTTCAGCACGTATGACCTTTTAGGTTGTTGTGTGGTCTGTCCTTTTTTCACGAAAAAGTATTCCACATACCCGCCGCCGGCTCTGCCTTTTTCAAGGAATTCCTTTACATAGAATTTGCCGTTTTCATCCTTGTCTTCAAGCCGGTTTCTTCCCTCTACATCTTTTTTGCCGTATAGAACCACATTAACGCCATCAAAAGTATCAGCCCAGAAATATCCGTCAGTACCGTATCTGAGTTCACGCAGTATGCCCGCTCCAAGCTCTTTTGCCTTATCAAGCGTCATTTCTCCCTGCTGAGACCTTGTAAATATTGCCATCAGCATACTGACAGCAGTTTCTACTTCGCTCTTAACAACCAAATCCTGAACTATTGAATTATCCTTCTTTTCGGACAGACAGCCGGCAAGCATAAACAGCAGTACCACGCTCAGAAGAACAGCACGCGTTGACATTAAAATTTGTTTCATCTTGCTTCCTCCTTTAAATTTAAAATTCTGCGAATTAACGCCTAACACTTAACACTTAACGATATGCCTGTATAGTTGCAATTTCTTATATTTCTTTCTTAAAAACAAGCAAGATATTATTAAACTCTGCATTTAAAGTTATCTTTTTCATGATTAATTTAAGGTAAATAGAAAATGTCAATTGAATCCAACAAGAGCTGAAATAGATTTAAATAAACTGGAGTTTAACTTTAAACAGATTAAACAGCATCTCCACAGTGAAAATCCACGTCGAAACATCAAGGTTTGCGGCGTTGTAAAGGCAAATGCTTACGGACACGGCATACAGGAGATCAGCAAAAAGCTGATTGAGGTCGGTGCTGATTATCTCGGTGTCGCGAATTACGATGAAGCAATAAAACTCAGAACGCAAATTCCCGATGCGCCGATTCTGGTATTCGGAACACTCATACATTCAAAACTTAAACCCGCCGCTTATGTTGCAAAACTTTTGAAATACAACCTCATTGCAACAGTTGCCTCGCTGGACACGGCGAAATTCCTCGACTATTACAGCAGAAAACCCGGCAGGAAATTCAAAATTCACATTGAAGTTGACACGGGCATGAAGAGGATTGGGTTTGACGTTAAGAGGGCGTTCAAAAATATTTCGCAGATTTTCTCGTATAAGAATCTCGACATCGAAGGAATTTTCACACACTTTGCCACTTCGGAGAGCGGCGATAAAACATTTGCAAAAAGCCAGTTGAATAAGTTCAACGAACTTCTGAGTATGCTGAAAAAAGCTGGTATGGAATTCCCGATAATTCACGCGGCTAACAGCGGCGCTGTACTTGACATAAAAGAATCTCATTTCAACATGGTGCGACCCGGACTCATTCTTTACGGTTATTACCCGTCGGGAGATATAAAACATAAAATCCCGTTGAAACCGATACTGAATCTGAAATCGAAAGTAACATTCATAAAAAGAGTTGACGCGCACACAAGTATATCTTATGACAGAAAATACTTTACGGAGAAACGAACTTTCATCGGTTCAATTCCCGTCGGTTACGGCGACGGATACTGGTGGTCTTTATCAAACAGGGGCAGGGTTTATATAAACGGCAAGTATTATCCCGTAGTCGGAAATGTAACTATGGACTGGGTGATGGTGAATCTCGGCGAACGGAGCAGTGTGAAAATCGGCGATGACGTTCTGCTGATGGGCAGTGAAAACGGAGGCGACCTCGGAGCGGACAAACTCGCCGGTATGTTAAAGACTATTCCATACGAGATAATATGTTCTGTTGCAGACAGAGTTCAGAGGGTTTACATTGACAAATGTGTCAGGGAGTGTTAAGTTTTAAGTGTTAATTAATAGATGTAATGTGTAATTACTTCGGCTTTTTCAGTAATCGTTATGAATATGCCGGGATGCTCGACCCAACAGCCCGAATTGTAATACGTTATTTTCTTTCCGTTAATCTCCATATTCTCATTACAGGGATAATGCGAATGTCCGCAAATAACGATATCAGTATTGCTTTTCGCGGCGTAATTTCCCGCACCTCGTTTTAAATCTTCCGATACTTTAAACCAGATATTACTTTTTCTTTTCAGGAAATTAAGAATTGCTCTTTTTTTTGTATCCAGTTTAGCAACAGTATGATATCCGAGCGAAAGAAATTTAACAAACAGCCAGTTCGATTTAAAGAAACGGTCAAACTGGTGACCGTGCAATACAAGGAAGTTTTTTCCGTTAATAACCCACTTATATTCATCGAGAATTTCTATGCCGAGAAAAATTGAGGAAATCTTATCCAGCATCTCATCGTGATTGCCGCGAATCCAGACAATTTCAATTTCGGAGTTTTTCATAAGGTTATTAAGGTACTTAAGAAGCCCCCAGTGTATATCAGGCAGTTTTTTAAAGTTAACATCCTCAAACACATCGCCGAGAAGAATCAGTCTTTTAAAATTATATTCCTGAAGCGAGCCGAGTAAAAGAGTCGGACGCGAAAGAGGCGAGCCGAGATGCACGTCTGAAAAAATGAAAGTATTAACTGTTTGTTTCATACAATTAAGCGCGGTGTTTTTT
>JAPLFI010000002.1 GCA_026390755.1 Ignavibacteriota bacterium | reverse complement strand
CAGATGTAATTTTTGCAATTTCCGATGCAGTTAATGCGCTGTTTTTCAGCATTGCAATATATACCTCAGCTTCTCTCCCTGAAATTCCCAGAGGCTGAAGTTTTGATATTAATATTTCTAAATTCATAATAATATTTTATTTATTTTCACTTTTGTTTTTTTTTCTGCTGTAATTACATTAACTTATTCAGAGATAATTTAATTTAGTAAATTATTAAGTCATACACAAGTAATAATTAACACATCCGTCCAAAACGATAAAAAAAATAGGACTAAGTAATAACCTGAAAAATAAAAAAGCAGGTATTAAATTTGTTTTTGCGAACATCCAAAACGATAAAAAAAATAGGACTAAGTAATAACCTGAAAAATAAAAAAGCAGGTATTAAATTTGTTTTTGCGAACAAAAATACTTAGCCCTATGACAAATATTACTTTATTTGCACAAATTATTCAATTACTAAAGCGGAACACATTCAATTCACTCGTCAACAAATATCAGACTGATAAACATTCAAAAGGCATAAATAGCTGGACACATTTAGTGTCAATGCTGTTTTTGCAATTTGCGAAGGCAAATTCGTTAAGTGAAATTTCTAACGGATTAAAAATAACAAGCGGCGACTTAAATCATTTGGGCATCCAAAAGAAAGTACCCTGCAAATCTTCATTGTCTTATGAAAATAAACACAGGAATTGGGAATTATACAGAGATTATTGTATGAGTTTATACGAGAGCATAACAAATGAAGGAATTTTCAAGCAAGTGAAATTTAGAATTAGCCGAAAGATATATTTATTGGATTCTACGACAGTAACATTATGCTTAAAATTATAAAAAAAAAAAAAATACAGGACAGCAAAAGGCGCAATAAAACTCCATATGTTACTTGACTATGACGGATTTTTACCATCGTTTATAAATGTTACGACAGGAAAAGTTGCAGATGTTACTGAAGCCAGAAGATTAGCGGTTCCGTCCAATAGTGTCCTTGTTGCCGATAGGGGCTACGAGGATTACAATTTGCTTTCGAAATGGGATAATTCCGGGATAAAATTTGTATTAAGAATAAAAACAAGTACCGGTACTTTAGCAATGAAAGAGAATCCCTTGCCTGAGGATAAAGATGGTCATATTCTATTGGATGAAAAAATTATATTAGAGAATGAGCAAACCAGAGAAAAATACCCAAAACAACTAAGAAGGGTCATCGTATATGACAAAATAAATGACAAAACGATAATTTTGCTAACTAATAATTTTACTTGGACAGCAGATACAATATCTGAACTATATAAAGAACGATGGAACATAGAAGCCTTCTTCAAATTGCTTAAACAGCAGCTAAAAATCAAAACATTTGTCGGAACAAGCCTCAATGCGGTTATGATACAGATTTGGACAGCAATGATAGCAATATTACTAATGAAATATCTCAAACAGAGGGGAAAATACAATTGGAGCATGGCAAATTTAATAGCTTTTCTCCGAATGGGACTGTTTTTAAAGCTCTGTTTGCAACAATGGCTTGACAAACCCTTCAAGCCGCCGGATGAAATCGGTGATGATAAGCTACAAACAAAAATATTTGAGTAAATGGAAGGGGGATTGTTTTTGTTTTTTGTAAAATCCGTCCAAAAAGATTATAATTTGATGTAGAATTAATCTTTTATTTAAGTTCCCAAATTATTTTGGACAGCTGTGTTTTAAATTGAGTGTTTATGCTGAAATAATCGAAGTATCTAAATATATTTTATACATTATTTTCTCTAATAATAACAATAATAATAAGATTCTAAACCTGGAGGAACAAGCCGGGATGGAATCAGGGCACCCAAGAACATTCAACCCTTAGAATATCCAATCTAATAAGCGCCCCAATAGAAGTAATTAATATTACTTCATTATCCTTCCCGTTATGCTATTTACTATCGTCACTTCACCATGAGTCCCGATACGCAGCGCTATACGGGATTCCCGGTAAAATAGCTTCCGCTATTTTACCATTAACATTTTGATGATGTGTTTATAAGAACCCGCTTCTAATCTCGCGAAGTAAACTCCGCTCGCAAATTCTTTTCCGTTCCATACGGCTTCATATTTACCAGCCGGCATGGTTTCGTTTATCAGAGTGGTTACTTCTTTTCCCGTTATGTCGTACACTATCAGTTTCACGAATGAATTTGCAGGAATGTCATACTGAATTGAAGTTGACGGATTGAACGGATTCGGATAGTTTTCATATAACTTGAATTCCGTCGGGATTTCCGACGAAACTGTAAAGTTTCCCGTGACTATAGGATTCGTAATTGTAAATCCCGCTGTATCAAGGAACACTGTACTGTCTGTAATTAATGTAGGACTCGCCGCCGGAGGCATGCGGAATGTCATATTGCAATTCGTAACAGGCGCCGTTGCCGTCCATCGTACAGTTCCAAGTAAATAAGTACCCGGATTGAATCTGTAAAATCCGCTTGTGTTGAACGTCAGTATGTTTGCCGATAATACCGTGCCGCTCAGGAACGACGTTGTCGTCATTGCCTGATAGCCGTTTGCATTACTGATGTTCGGATTGGCGCTTACCATCGGGTTGTCGGCTTTCACCGTCAGTACACCCGCAGGTACCGTCGTGAAGTTTATTCTTATGTTACATGCGCCGGGTCTCCAGAACTTTCCCGTCGGGACTACTGCATTCAGGTCAAACATAAAGAATCCGCCCACAAGCCTCGGGTTCACAAGCGTGAAAGTTACCTTTGGCTGTGTATATCCCTCTGTGAGAAATACAAC
>JAPLFI010000249.1 GCA_026390755.1 Ignavibacteriota bacterium | reverse complement strand
TTAACACTTTCATCGGTACTGGCGGACACGGACACACTTACCCCGGCGCGAGTATGCCGTTTGGATTCGTACAGTTGAGCCCCGATACGCGGCTTGAAGGATGGGACGGATGCGGCGGATACCATTATTCGGATTCAGTTATTTACGGCTTCTCTCATACGCATCTCAGCGGGACGGGTGTTCCCGATTACTGCGATATACTTTTTATGCCGGTTACGGGTGAAGTAAATCTGAAAAATTACGGATATGCCTCACCGTTCAGCCACACAAAAGAATCTTCATCGCCCGGATATTACAAAGTTTATCTGAGCGCTCCGCGTATAACCGTCGAGCTTACCTGCACACAGCGCGCGGGATTTCATAAATATACATTCCCGAAAACAGGCGCGCGCAATATAGTACTTGACCTTAAACACCGAGATGAAGTAATCGAATCAAATATATATTTCGTCGGCGACCGTGAAGTGCGCGGATACCGTTACTCAAAATACTGGGCACGCGACCAGCGCGTTTATTTCGTCGCAAGGTTTTCAAAACCGTTCAATAAGCGTCTCGTCTCACAGAACGACGCCGCACCGCTTGAAACTATTGAAGCTGTAGGCAATAATCTTAAAGCATATCTCGGTTTTGACAAGGACGATGACGAAGCGATTCTTGTAAAGGTTGGATTGTCAGGTGTCAGTATTGACGGAGCAGTAAAGAATCTCGATGCTGAAATACCGGGCTGGGATTTTGATAAAGTGAAAAATAATGCAGGTAACGAATGGAATAAAGAACTGAGTAAAATTCAGGTCGAAGGCGGCACGATAAATCAAAAAATAATATTTTACACTGCCCTTTATCACGCAATGCTTAACCCGAATATCTATACCGATGTTGACGGGCAGTACCGCGGACGCGATATGGAAATTCATAAAGCGGAAGGATTTACAAACTACACGCTTTTTTCTTTGTGGGATACGTACCGCGCCGAGCACCCTCTGCTAACAATCATTGACCAGAAACGAACCAATGATTTTATAAATACATTTCTGGTGCAGTATAAATACGGAAAACTACTCCCTGTATGGGAACTCTCGGCTAACGAAACTTTCTGCATGATAGGATACCATGCCGTACCCGTTATAGCCGATGCTTATATGAAAGGCATACGTGGATATGACGCCGCTTATGCACTTGAAGCAATGCTTGCAAGCGCAGGTTCGGATAAGTTCGGACTTCCTGCTTACGTAAAATACGGACTCGTGCCGCAGGATATGGAACATGAATCAGTTTCCAAGACACTCGAATATGCTTATGATGACTGGTGCATCGCCCAGATGTCGAAAGAGCTCGGAGACCTGACACAATTTTACCGCTTCAACGAGCGGGCGCAGTATTATAAAAACGTGTTCGATGATTCTACAGGATTCATGCGTGCAAGGGTTAACGGCGGATGGTACACTCCTTTCGACCCCGCAGAAGTCAATAATAATTACACGGAAGCAAATTCATGGCAATATAGTTTCTATGCTCCGCAGGATGCCGCGGGATTTATTAAACTGCACGGTGGAAAGGATAAACTTTCGGCTAAACTTGACGAACTTTTTTCGACCGATTCAAGAATGTCTGGCAGGGACCAGTCGGATATAACCGGACTCATCGGACAATATGCTCACGGCAACGAGCCGTCGCATCATCTGGCTTACTGGTACGATTACCTGAACCAGCCATGGAAAACACAGGCGCTCGCGCATAAAATTATGACGGAGTTTTATAAAAATGACCCGGATGGCTTAATTGGTAACGAAGACTGCGGACAAATGTCGGCTTGGTTTGTGCTCAGTGCAATGGGATTCTATTCTTTTTGTCCGGGACAGACTCAGTACGCAGTTGGCACTCCGTTATTCGATAAAGTTACAATAAATCTCGAAAACGGGAAAGTGTTTGTAATAAACGCAGTGAACCGGACGGATAAAAATTATTATATACAATCCGCTTCGTTGAATAAACAGCTTTATACAAAGTGTTACATAACTCACGAAGATATCATGAACGGCGGTGAAATTGTTTTCAATATGGGCGGCGAGCCGAATAAGAACTGGGGAAGCCGTAACGAAGATGTACCCCTTACATCAATATACGAATACCCGATTGTGGCTGTTCCATTAATAATATCGGAGAGCAGAAGTTTCAGTAAACCTCAGACGATTGTAATGAAGTCTGTTAATCCTGATGATAAAATATATTACACTACCGACGGCAGTTACAATTAAAGCCGTGGCGTATAATTCAAACCTTGCTAACAGTAAAATCACATTCGCGAATTTCGTAAAAGTACCCGAAGGCAGAAGCGTAATTTTGAAATCGGTTTATTCTCCTCAATATACTGCAGGCGGACCCGACGGTTTGATTGATTTGATTCGCGGTACGCGTAACTGGCGTCTCGGAAACTGGCAGGGATATCAGGGACAGGATTTTGAGGCAGTGGTTGACCTCGGCAATATTCAGCTGATCAATAAAATTTCAGCCGGCTTCATTCAGGATGTCGGAGCGTGGATTGTGTTTCCTACTGTAATTGAATTTGAAGTATCGGAAGACGGAATAAATTATACAAGCGCGGCAATAATCAACAACGAAATTCCTCCCGAAAATAAAGAGGTTGCCATAAGAGAATATACATCTTTCTTAAACACAAAAGCCCGGTTTGTCCGTGTTAAGGCGAAAAGTTCCGGCAAGCTTCCCGCATGGCACGAAGGCGCGGGAGGTGACTCGTGGATATTTATAGATGAAATAAGCATAGGGCAATAGGCATTATTGGCTGTGATCGTCAGGAGTTCCCTCCTGACGGGTTTAATTATTATTAAGTGTTAAGAGTTTGGCGATAGGTATTAGGCATTGAACCCTAACATATAGCCCATGATTTACGTATATTATTATAAGAAAAGGCTTTATTTAATCAAAATCAGCCAAAATGGCAGAAAAATTAAACTCTGACGGGTTAAAAATATCTTACTGGAGTGAAAATCCGGGAAAATTCCGTCTGCTGTTAATTATTGTTTCAGTAGTCCTGACAGCCTTTGTCGGAATAAATGTATCGAAAAATGCCGCGACGGTTTTCAGCGGTACTCACTATATGATGATGCCGTCGGATTATTATATACAAAAACCGCTGATATTTGCCAGACATTCGGAATCCGGTTCAACGGTAATGGATACAATCGGTGTAGGGAGTTTTCTTCTCGCTGTAAATGGTGTTGTTCTCGATTCCATGACTATTGAAACAGCATCCCAAATCCCTAAAATACTTGCCGAGATAGAAGATGATAACGAAGTAACACTTCAGATTTTCAACCTGAAAAAAGTAAGCGGAATAATGGACCTCGACAGGAAGTCCCGATATATTAAACTTTCCGATACTCTTCGTCTTAAGAAATCTGAATGCCCCGAAAATTTTGTAAGAAAAATAAAGAACGGTGTATTTATCGGATTCGTTATTAAAGACGGAGCAACTAATCTTGCTGGCATTAAATCAGGAGATGTTCTTTTATCAATCAACGATTCGCTGTTAAAGATTGTGGATTATGGAAAAGAAGAGGCAATGTCGGTTGAAACTCTGCGCTTTTTCCGTGGGTTGCAATCGGGCGTTCCCATACATTATAAAATTGTTAGAAACGGCGAAACATTAAATATTGATGTTTATCTGGCGACATTCGGATTGTCGCTTGATTTGATTATTTTGCTCGTTATTGGATTTTCAATTTTTATATTGGGTTTTCTGTTCGGTCTCGCGCGTCCGGAATACGCAGGCGCCCGGCTTACCTCTTTCGCGATGATTCTGCTTGCCTTCGATATAGGAACGGGATTTTCTTACAGTCCGCCAAGCTTTGACGCGTTTTCGTGGCTGAGAGTGCTGTTAAGTAATTGCGCCGCTCTGATGTTCTTTCCCGTGCTTTTTCACAGTCTGATGTATTTTCCGTCTGTCAATTCCGCACTTACTTCAAAGAAAAAATATACCGTAATTTTATATTCTGCGGGAATTCTCGCCTTACTTGCTTTTTCTGTGATGTATATTGTTGATTATAATAGTATTCCAAGCTGGCTGTTTACGTCTGTTATCACCTTAATATTAATATATTATATTGTAATCAGGGTTAAACACAGAAACTCCGAATCATCGGTATATAACAGAGCGAACTCAATTATCGTGTATTACTGGTTTTTCATTTTCGCTATTGCTACACTGACACTCCCGATTAGAATAATGTTTCCAAAATTGCTTCCTAGCTGGTTTGAGTATATAGTTCTCGCTTCCATTCTGCTTATACCGGCAGTGTATTTATATGTTATATGGAAATATAAAGTATTCGATATAGATTTAAAGGTAAGAAGAAATATTCAGTATGTTATTGCATTTTCGGTCTGGAAGGCATTTATTGCCGTAACGATTGGTGCCGCTATAGTATTTCTGTCAAAAGCAAACCTTCAGTTTCCGAATATTAAACTGACGGGTATGACGGTGCAGTATTTCAATATATCCCTGCCTGTTGATGAAAACATGCTTTGGAATAAACTACTGTTTCTTGTGCTGTCGGTTGCCGTTACTGCTTTATTGCTTAAGGCAGATAAATATTTCAGCTCGTATCTCGATAAGAAGTTTTACCGCGGTAAATATGATTATTTAGCGGCGCAGACCGAGCTGGCTCTTTTGCTCGAGAAAAACATCACAATCGAGAACCTCGCAAAAGTATTTGCGAAAAAAATCGCAGAATATTCACGCCTGAAATGTGCGGGAGTTATGTTCCATGCGGACGGTGATAGGGTCTGGAAAGATAAACTGTTTTGCTTCGATACACAGAAATCCGAAAATTTCGAAATTACGCAGGACGATGGGTTCTTTAAACTCATTACGAAAGAGGCGGCTTTTTTCAAAGGAGTCACTTCCGGGATTAGCGGTTTACATAGTAATGCGGGAGAAATTTTTGATCGGCATAATATACAATCTGTCATTCCGATAAAATCTAAAAATAAAATCACCGGAGTTGTTTTTATCGGAGAGAAATTATCCGAAACGGCTTTTAACATGGCAGATACAGATTTTATTACGTCTCTTTCGATTAGCGCTTCGGCTGCCATCGAGAATGCCTTGTTATACGAGGAACTTGCAAGCCAGGTCAGAATGAAAAAAGAACTTGAAATAGCTCACAGGATTCAGATAGATTCGCTCCCACAAACTGTTCCCGATATTGCCGGGCTTGAAATTGCCGGACGGTCAATTCCCGCACTCGAAGTCGGAGGAGATTTTTATGATTATCTGAACGGCACACCCGATAAATTCACAGTTGTGGTCGGCGATGTAAGCGGAAAGGGAACGTCGGCGGCACTGTATATGTCAAAAGTACAGGGAATATTCCAGACGTTGAACGAATTTTACAGCTCGCCCAAGAAAATGCTCGAAAAAGCAAATCACCTGCTTTATAAACACATGGATTCGAAATCTTATATAACCGCAATAGGCGCTACATTCGACACTTCCGGCAAAGGTCTGCGATTCGCAAGGGCAGGGCATTTACCGATGTTTCATTATTCAATTATTACGGACGAAATCAGGAAAATACAGCCGGGCGGAATAGGACTTGGTTTGTCGGATGACCGCGTGTTTAAACTTTCTATGGAGGAAATACATATAAATTATTCCGCAGGTGATATTTTTCTGTTCGTGACTGACGGAATTACTGAGGCTATGGGAGAAGGCAACGAGGAATACGGAGAACAAAGACTGACACATATATTGAAAAACTCACTCGGCATGAGCGCTGTAGATTTATGCGACGAAGTCATTCGTTCTGTCAGTGAATTTTCGGGAAATATGAAACAGCACGATGATATAACCCTCGTCGCCGTGAAAGCAAAATAATCTGAATCAAAATAAAATATTACAATTATGAAACACGTAATTAACGCCGTTAACGGCGACGGAATGAGTTTTAATATGGATATACAGGGATACAAAGTTGTTACGGATGCCTCTCTTGATTTCGGCGGACTCGGACTCGGTCCAACGCCAAAACCGCTTATGCTAGCCGCGCTCGCAGGATGTACCGGTATG
>JAPLFI010000624.1 GCA_026390755.1 Ignavibacteriota bacterium | reverse complement strand
TCCGTTGCTTTTTAATAAAAATCTGTTTCAGATAATCATCGCCATTAAAATACATTTATGGCAGTATTATAATATCCTTATATAAAGTTCGTATCAAATGACTATACAAACAATTAATGTTGAAAATCACGACTGCATTGACTGTTAGAGGCGGTTTTAGTTATTTCATTTTGTTCTCCTTTAATTTATATGTTAATACTTGTAATATTCGAACAATATCCTTTAAATATGAATTCCAATATTAATAGTTTGCAATTGACATTCTTTTTAATAAAAAAATATTTAGATTAATGCATATAAAACTAAAACAATATTGATGACTCAGACAGAAGAATTCAGAAAATACGCTCATGAATTTGTTGACTGGATAGCCGATTATTACAGTGATATAGAAAAGTATCCGGTAAAAGCACAGGTTAAACCACGTGAAATTTTCAATAAAATTCCTGTGTTACCTCCCGAAACAGGAGAAAATATGGCAGATATTTTCAAGGATTTCGAAAACATTATATTGCCAGGTATCACTCACTGGCAGAGTCCGAATTTTTTCGCGTATTTCCCCGCCAACGCAAGCTATCCTTCGCTTTTAGCCGAAATGCTCACTTCGGCACTCGGCGCGCAGTGCATGAAATGGGAAACATCGCCGGCGGCGGCCGAACTTGAAGCGCGCGTGACTTCATGGTTAAGGGATATGATGGGGCTTCCTTCAGTATGGACCGGTGTTATACAGGATACGGCATCAACCTCTACGCTTGCGGCGATATTAACAGCCCGGGAAAAATATTCGGATTATTTGATTAACCTGAACGGAATGAAAGATTATTCAGACCTTCGCGTATATTGCTCGGTGGAAACACATTCTTCTATAGAAAAAGCCGTTAAGATTGCGGGTATCGGAAATTCAAACCTTGTTAAAATCGGGACGGATGGTAATTTTGCAATGATTCCGTCTGAGTTAAGGCGAAGAATTGAAGAGGATATAAAAAATGGATATAAACCATTGTGCGTTGTTGCGGCTTTTGGAACGACAGGCTCTACTGCAGTTGACCCGTTGAAAGAAATATCTGTTATTTGCAGGAAATTCGGAATATGGCTTCATATTGACGCCGCTTATGCGGGTTCCGCGCTTTTACTTCCGGAATTCAGATCGCTGACAGATGGTCTGGAGCAAGCTGACAGTTTTGTTTTTAATCCGCATAAATGGCTGTTCACGAATTTTGATTGTTCGGTTTACTTCGTCAAAGACCCCGCGGCGCTGGTGAAGACTTTTGAGATTATCCCTGAGTACCTGAAAACATTATCCGATAACAAAGTAAACAACTATTGCGACTGGGGTATTCCGCTCGGAAGAAGATTCCGCGCGCTGAAATTATGGTTTGTAATAAGAAGTTTCGGAGTTAAAGGACTTCAGGAGAAATTACGAAATCATATATCAATTGCAAAGACGATTGAACAAATAATAACAAATGAGAAAAGTTTTGAAATTCTTGCTCCGGTTAATTTTAACGTGATTTGTTTCAGGTATAAGCCGGATAATTTATTATCCGAGGAAGCACTCAACTGTCTTAATGAAAACTTACTGCCAAACACTTAATAAAACGGGGAAAATATATCTTACGCATACGAAATTAAAAGGTAAATACACGCTCAGGATGGTCACAGCGCAGACGAATGTAACATTAGAGCACGCCGAAAAAGCGTGGGAATTAATAACCCGGACAGCGACGGGACTATCAGTTTAACAGGAATTTATAATAACCGCGTTATAATCTCATGTGAAAATTTATACCGGAGAATCACTTCCGGCTATACGGAAACAAGAAAACTATTAATTAGTTACCTGACTTACTGCTCAAAAGGTAAACTAGGATTTTAAAAGTGTTTTGTTTACGCGTTTCAAAATTACTTTCTGCTTCTTTGTTAATATCACAGCAAGTGATAATTGGAAATTCTTCTTTGCATCGCGTAAATACATTTTGTTCATAGATGACAATTCATCGGGTGCTTCTTCAGCTGTTATATGAATCCTGCTGAGATGGTACTCCAACAAAGTCAATAATAAATACGAGAGAAAACAAATGAACACGAGTGCTGTCACTTTATTATATAACCAATGTCGGATTGGTTGTACAAGCACAATACCTTTTAGAATTTTATTTGCTGGGTATTGGAAACCTATTACACGAGCTGAATCTAAGAAATTATTATCAATCAATCCGGAATTATCTTCCTGTCTTAGGCACTGGGACACCCAAAATTAATTTCAAATAATTTCAATAATTGTGCTTGTTCATCATTTTTAATCAAAAGTCTCGTATAATTTGATTTTGAATTGGGCGTAATGATTGAAAGTGCATAAATGGTTTTTAATATATCGATAACTTTCTCGGGACTCAATTCGGATTTTTTGTTTTTTAGCTGTCGTTCCAGTTCTTTGTAAACAACACATGCCGCAAAGGAGATACAAATGTGCGTCTCTATTCTGCGTTTTAAATAGTGAAAAATAGGTCGTATGCGTAAATCTGTCTTTGATATTCGGAATGTTTTTTCAATGCGCCATAGCTGTTTGTATTGTGCTATGATTTCTTCTTTTGATAAGTTGGTGTTAGTTAAATATCCTTTCAGTCCATTCCATTTTGCATCGTCTTTATATTTTTCATAATCAATAGCAACTCTTACTTCTCCGTCTAACTTT
This sequence comes from Ignavibacteriota bacterium, assembly GCA_026390755.1. Classification (GTDB taxonomy): domain Bacteria; phylum Bacteroidota; class Ignavibacteria; order Tepidaquicellales; family Tepidaquicellaceae; genus JAPLFI01. The sequence goes on along the minus strand of JAPLFI010000624.1, from coordinate 2,162 downwards.
AAGTATTTGTTATACCCTCTGTTGGTAATATGTTTCTTGGTGAGTTTACCTGTCGATAGTGATTTTTCAAGTTTCTCTAATCCGCGTTTTCTGTTATAGCTATCTTTTTTTGCTCTTTGAGCAGAGTAACCGACAATCATTTTTTGTCCCTCCTGCTTCTGTAGAATTGCACTTTCGCCATCGTTTAGTTTTAAAGATAGTATCTGTGATTTTAATGCATCCGATTCGTTCTTTATTCTGCCACCGACTATAAACTCATATTTCTTTTCGCAAAGTTCTTTAATGTTTTGGTTTGACATCAACCCGGCGTCTGCTACTATAAGTAATTGTTGGAGTTTATATTTTTCTCTGAATGTCTCTATAACAGGCAGCATGGTGTGTCCCTCAAATTTATTTCCTTCAAAAATGTTATACGCCAGAGGAAATCCTGTTGCATTTACCAACAGACCTAATACAATTTGAGGTTGTTGATGTTTTCCGTCTTTGCTAAACCCGTTCTTGCGAAAATCATCTTCATCTTCTGCTTCAAAATACAAAGTGGTAACATCATAGAAAACAATCGATACTTTTGTATCCAACACCCTGACAGCATGCCGGTAACTAATCTCTTGAACCAAGGTCATTTTCTGCTGATGCAACTTGTCCATATACCGATATACTTTACCAACATCAATAATGATTCCTTTATGTTTATAAAGGTAATCAACAGTTTTTAGTTTGCTTACCGGATAAACTAAACGAGTAAGTACAAGATAACGGAACACCTCATCTTTCAAACTGTTAAAACCAATCTGATCAAATATTTTACCTAAAAGCAGTTCGGGACCTAATAATTTGATCCCTTCTATCGCGTTGAAAAATGTATCTACTAAATCCCTTTCCTTATCTATGTCAAAATTGATTCGGGTTTGCCCCAATATCCTTTCTTTCTCTTGTTGTGCCTGAATATAAAGTTGTACAACCTTTTTGATATCTTTAGAACTACCTATGGTCTTAACAACTTTGTATTTCCCAGAGCTTTTATCTACGATTTGAATACTAATAACACCGCTTTTATTTTTCTTTTGTCGTATGAACATACAACAATATTGTTACTGGGACACCCTAATCAAAGTCAAAAATGCAGTATTTAGTAAAATTTCGCAGGATTTACGCCTATGTTGAAAAAAGTGCCGAAGTCAGGAGCTGAATCTAAGAAATTATTATTAATCAATCCGGAATTATCTTCATAACTTTTGAAGACTTTTGTTAAGCGTTAAAGTAGATTCTTTAATTAAGTTCGAGAGGATCGGCGTTGTAATCGGTAACAGATATCTCAGAAAATTGCACAGTTAAACAATCCTTTTTAAAAGAATACTAATTTATTTAGATATTTCCGAATTATTAATGTTACCAGAGCTGGACATTAAAATTGTATTGGTATCAGGATTAAACTTTTTCATTTTTGTTAATGCTGTATTTACTAAGAGCATAATACCTGCAATTAAAAATATAAATCTGATATCCATAAAGTAAGTTAATAAAGAACAAAATAACGGTCCGAGCATATTACCCAGAATTGTAAAACTGGAAGCAATTCCCATCACCCCACTTTTCCTTTCGGGAGATATATTTTTATTAATCAATGTGTAAAATGCCGGTATAATTCCTCCTATACAAAAGCCTAAAAGAATTCTTGCGGGGAATAAAAATAATGTTCCTGAAATAACAACATGCAGTATTAATGCCGCGGATGCTCCGCTCATTGCAATAAACAGATTCTTGTTCAGGCTTTTCTTATCATTTCTTTTACCCCACCAGGGAGATGATATTGCCGTTGCCACACCCGTGATTCCAAATATACTTCCGGCAATTGTTGATAAATACTGTTTGTTTTCTGTCATGGATTCAATAAATAACGCGAATATCGGTTGTGTAACCGTTATTGACATCTGTACAACTGCTATTGATATAAGCGCTCTGCTTAATGTAAAATTCGAAAAGGAATATTTTATATTATCTGCGACCGACGGTACATCCTTATGATGAATTTGCTTCTCCGGCTCCGTAACAAATAATATTGTAAATACTGCGCTTACAAGACATAAAGATGCTGTTATAAAGAATACTGCGCGGTGCGAAGTCATATCGGAAAAGAATCCGCCAAGCATTGGCCCGAGTAT
>JAPLFI010000268.1 GCA_026390755.1 Ignavibacteriota bacterium | reverse complement strand
TTCTGCATACAGGAAATATTCATCCGGAAAGAGTCCCCCGAGAGCCTCAATAGTGCTTTTCCTGATTATAAGTGAACAGCCGTTCGCCTGAATTATTTCCCCGATTCCGTCCGGTCGGATATCAAATACTTCCATTATGTTATGCCCAAAAAGATTCAATGTTCCGTTCTTTTTATAATACTTTTCCGGAATTCCTTCGGTAATAACAAGCGACTGCACTATTCCTATTTTTTCATCGGAAGATATAAGACGGACAAGTTCTTCAAGCCAGTTTTCGTCAACCACAACATCGTTATTTAAAAGAACGATAAGGTCACCTTTTGACATACGGAGCGCGTAATTATTACCGCCGGTAAATCCGATATTTTTCTCAAGACGGAAAGTGCGTATAAAAGATTGCATATATGTCTCTTTTACAAAGTCATAGCTGTCGTCGGATGAGCCGTTATCAACAAAAACAACTTCAAAATCAGTAAATGTCTGACGCAAAACAGAGTCTAAACAGTCTTTAAGATACTTTTTCCCGTTAAAACTTAATAAAAGTATAGAAACCATATTCAAAGATAAACATCGGTTGAGAAATAAAAACTACAGATTGAAAAACTTTTTAAGAGCTTTATCCGAAGAGAACGCAGAACTTTTTGTGTATTGACGTCTGAATCCACTGGTTTGCTCTTTTAAATTATTTCTTTCAAATAAAATGAAATCTCCTGCACACGCTGTACCCATGTGTTTTGAAGAGCAAAGCTGACGCCGGAACCTTTTGGCTGTTTTAACGGCAGACGGCTCTCCTGAATCCGCCTGATATAATTTCTGAATTCATCGTGTGTGCGGTACAAATAAACGAAATCTTCGAATTTTTCCGACTCAGGATAGGCAACTGACACAGAAGGAACTTCCGCATATATATACTCATATAATTTCACGGGATTAACAGCCATTACAAGCGGCGTCACCCGAAACGGCATTATAAGCGCATCCGATTTCTTCATTATTTCCATTACGATTCCGTGATTTACAGGCGGATGATAATACAGTCTCTCGGCAGAAGGAAATTTTACATCAGAGGGTCCGATAATGACTGCCATCACACCCGGATTTTCCTTAAGCGCGGAGATAAGTATATCAAAATCAAACCATTCGGATATACTTCCGATATAACATATCTTTTTGAACGGATGGTCAAATAAACGTGATAATTTATTTGGTATTTGGTATTCGGTATTTGGTATTCGGTATTCGGTATTTGGTATTTGGTGCATAGCGTTATTTATTACTATAACGTTTTCCTTATTTCCATATCGCGACACGAGATTTTCTTTCAATGCGGAAGAGGAGCAGAATACAATATTACTTCTAATATATAACTCCTTCTCAGTGTCAAAATGTCCCTGCAGTATTTTCTTAGATACACGGGAACCGCCGAATTCAAGTATGTCGTCCATGCAGTCATAAACCACAGGAATATTATCCTTGATATATGGTTTTATGTATTCATAATGCTTAGGACTCGATAACCAGACGAGATCATAATCCCGTGACGCATTTTTGAATTTAGACCTGAAAAGGACTTCTTTAAGAAGCAAACGGTTAAGCTGTTTAATAACAGGGTTATTCGTCAGCGGTAGTTTAAATATTTCATCTACCCGAACACCCTCCGGCACGGGATTGTCAACAAGTTTTGTATAACGCTTTTCACAATAGACGTCAATTAGTATTTGGTATTTGGTATTTAGTATTTGGTGTTTAGTATTTGGTATCTGGTATGCAGAACTTTCTTTTGCAAGATATTCGGCGATAAAATGCGGACGCTGTTTAATCCAGTACCAGCTTTCGTTCATTATGTATAGTATCCGCTCGCGTTTCATAGAACTATTTGTCGAACTTTTATCTTCTGCTCCTACCGTCAGGAGGAAACTCCTGACGGGCACGCTAAAGTATCCTTTGATATATCCTGCAACCATATACAAAATTAAAATCCACTTTTCTTTTCTGTTTTTTGTAAATATTAATTCAAACGGCAATAAGGTTTTTAATATTCTTTTTATATAATGCCATAAAAACAATCTATAGACACCATCACCAAAACCATAGCTATAATGTTGTT
>JAPLFI010000111.1 GCA_026390755.1 Ignavibacteriota bacterium | reverse complement strand
ATGATGTGAATAAGAATACCTCACCTAAAAATGAGGGAAATTCAGGGAATAAACCTAAAAATGAGGGATCGAAGAATAACGCTCCTAAGACCGAGACGAGGCAAAGCCCAAACAGGGAGTCGAATAAAAGCGGAAATTCCGGTAATAACGGCTCAAGGAACAGTGGTAACTATGGTAAAAGCGGGAATAGCGGTAACAGTGGGAATAGCGGGAATAGCGGTAATAGAGGAAACACCGGGAATAGCGGAAATAACGGGAATAGCGGAAACAGCGGGAATAACGGGTCAAGGAATGGAGGACGGAGATAGTTTTCGGTATTGGGTAGAGGGTTGATGGTATAAGGTATTTATATAAAGCGATAAGACAAAAACGCGCCGGGTTAAAATAAGACAGGACTTGTTTGACCGGCGCGCTTTTTTTTATATAGTATTAAACATAAAACTTGTTTTTTATCAACTTATTAGCTAATTTTTGTATAAAAATAAAAAATTATGGGAGCAGATAAAAACTCACTGCAGGAATTTGCTAAGCTAAGCGGAAAAGAGCTTATTGAAAGATCAAAAAAATTATCAAAACAGTACCGCATCGGAGACGGTGAAAAATTCCGTCTGAAAGATTATGATCCGGATGACTCTCCTGATTTTAATAAAGAGGATAAACCTATTGTTAAAGAAATATTACAGGCAGGCGTAAAAACACTCGCCGCAATGCAGGATGTATTATACTCGGACAACAAGTGGTCTTTGCTTTTAATTTTTCAGGCAATGGACGCGGCGGGAAAAGACGGCGCAATAAAACATGTAATGTCGGGCGTTAATCCGCAGGGATGCCAGGTAACGTCTTTTAAGGTTCCGAGCGTTGAAGACCTTGACCATGATTTTATGTGGCGATGTACAAAACATTTACCCGAGCGCGGACGCATCGGAATTTTCAACCGCTCGTATTACGAAGATGTGCTGGTGGTGCGTGTTCACGAACAAATTTTGCGCGCCCAGAAAATCCCAAAAAAATTTGTAACTAAAGATATCTGGGAAGAGAGGTTTCAGGATATCAGGCATTATGAAAAATACCTCAACCGCAACGGCACACTGGTAGTAAAATTTTTTCTCAATATTTCCAAAAAAGAACAGAAGAAAAGGTTTCTTGAACGGATTGACACTCCCGAAAAAAACTGGAAATTCAGCGCCTCCGATGCAAAAGAGCGTACTTACTGGGATGATTATATGAATGCTTACGAAGATATGATTATAAATACGTCAACCGAAAAGTCATCGTGGTATGCAGTTCCCGCTGATAATAAGCCATACGCCCGTATTGTAGTTGCATCCGCTATTATCAGCGCGCTGGATTCAATGGAACTGGAATATCCAAAAGTCGGCGCGGAAAAAATTGCCGAGTTACAGGCAACAAAAGAAACATTGCTTGCGGAATAACAGCAAAATTTCAAAAAAGTTCTTCTCAAGTCAGGTTTATTCATATAACATATAAACCATGTGGAAAAAAATATTTCCGGCTTACGGATGGATTTCAGTTTATCCGGTCAGATATTTAGGCAGTGACGCCGTATCAGGGGTAACATTAGCCGCTTATGCAATTCCTGTTTCACTGGCTTATGCAACGCTCGCCGGCTTGCCTCCGCAATACGGTATTTACGGTTATCTTTTAGGGGGGATTTTATATGCTATGCTCGGCACAGGAAAGCAAATCGCAATCGGTCCAACTGCCGCCGTTTCATTACTTATAGGAACCACTATTGCGGATATGGCGGGCGGTGATATTCAGCGATGGGCTGATATCGCCTCACTGACCGGACTTATTTTCGCGGGGATGAGTATTATAGCTTATGTAATCCGATTAAGCGGTATTGTGAATTTTATCAGCGATACTGTATTGCTCGGTTTTAAAGCCGGAGCCGCCGTTACAATCGGCTTGACGCAATTACCGAAATTGTTCGGTGTGCCGGGAGGCGGAGATAATTTTTTTGAACATGTTATTGTACTCATAGAGCAATTACCTCAGACTGATTTTACTGTTTTAATTTTCGGTATTTCGGCAACGGCAATTATTATCGCCGGGGAAAAGTTCTTACCCGGACGCCCAATCGCGATTTTTGTAGTAATCATTTCCATTATACTTATATCCGTTACTTCTCTCGGCTCGGCAGGGTTTGCACAGGTCGGAGTAATCCCTGCGGGATTGCCCGAATTTCATCTTCCTTCACTGAATATAAACGACGTTGACGGCGTTATTCCGCTTGCATTTGCATGTTTTATGCTGGCTTATATTGAAAACGTTTCAGCGGCTAAAGCTCTGGCGCAAAAGAACGGCTATGAAATTGACGCACATCAGGAATTACTCGCCCTCGGTACCGCAAATCTGGCTGTGTCTTTGTTTCACGGATATCCGGTTACGGGAGGATTATCGCAATCGGTTGTTAATGATAAAGCCGGGGCAAAGACGCCTATGTCCCTTTTATTCGCATCGGCTACAATTGCTCTGTGTCTTTTATTTTTAACTGATATGCTGAAAAATCTGCCGGTCGTAATACTTGCCGCTATTGTTCTTGTCGCTATTAAGAGTCTGATAGATATTAAGGAGTTCAAACGGCTATACAAAGTCAATAAGTATGATTTTCGCATTGCAATCGTAGCGCTGGCTGGTGTTATTCTTTTTGGCATACTCAACGGCGTTTTGCTCGCCGCTGTTGTATCTTTAGTTTTACTTCTTAAAGAGGCTTCGAATCCGCATGTTGCGTTTCTTGGAAGGATTCCCGGTACGAATAAATTTTCCGATTTAGCGCGTCATCCGGATAATGAAAACATTCCGGGAGTGTTATTGTTCAGGGTAGAATCATCGCTGTTATATTTTAACGTAACTAACATTTATAACAAAGTTTGGCAAAAAGTTCTTTCGTGCGATGAGTCATTAAAGACAGTTATATTCGACCTCGGTTCGTCGCCCGGTGTTGATATGGCAGGTGCCAGAATTATTAAAAGACTTTATCTAAATTTAAAAGCGAAAGGTATTTCGTTAAGGATAGTCGATGCATACGCAGGTGTGCGGGATATGCTTCGCTCGGAAGATCTTGAACATCTGCTCGGACGTATCAGCAGAATGGATACTATTAACGAAATCGTTGAAGATTGTGTTAATAAGCAGAAAAGTGATTCCATCAGTGAGGTGAAAAAATGATAAGAAAACGCGGTATTGCATTCAAAATAATCGTCGTTTTATTCAGTGTTATAGCAGTAATATTTATCGCTATTTTTCTATACTGGTACATTTTTTCAAAAAGTATTATTGAAAAAAATCTGCGGGAAAATTCCGGTAATCTCGCCGGCAGTATTGTTAATCAGGTGGAAAAGCAATTAATAGCAGTAGAAAAAGTGCCGCTGAATATTTCGAACTCTCTTGAATCAGCACATTTTACCGAGAAAGAACTCAATGAATTACTGAAGTCTGTTCTTGAAATTAATCCCGAAATTTACGGCGCATGCATTGCATACGAGCCCGGTTTTTATGAAAAGGGTAAAAAATACTTCGCTCCTTATGTGTGGCGGGACAGCGGAAAAATATCATATCAGATACTCGGCAATCAGGAGAGTTATGACTATTTTACAAACGGCTGGTATAAATATCCTAAAGAGATTAATAAACCGGCATGGAGCGAGCCGTATTTGGATGAAGGCGGCGGTAATATCGTTATGTCAACTTACTCTGTTCCGTTCTATAAAATTATTGACGGGAAAAAAACATTCGCCGGAGTTATTACGGCAGACATTTCTCTTGACTGGCTACAGAAAAGCTTATCATATATCAAAGTACTTGAAACCGGATATATTATTCTTATATCAAAAAACGGCACTATAGTTATACATCCGAACAAAAATTTCATAATGCGTGAATCGGTGTTCAGTCTCGCTGAAAAATTTAATGTCCCCGAACTGGGCGGGATGGGAAAGAATATGATAAACGGCGAAACTGGTTTCGCAAATTTTTCTTTTAAGAACCTCAAGACAGGAATAGAAAGCAGGACTTACTACGCGCCGATAAAACTCAACGGCTGGTCGCTCGGAATTGTTTATCCCGAAGACGAATTAATGGCAGATATTTACAGCCTGAATAAAGCAATTGCAGTGCTGGGGGGCGCGGGACTTGTTCTTTTACTCGGTCTGATAATTTTTATTTCAAGGTCAATTACAAAACCTATCAGGGTATTGTCCCATTCGACAAAGGAATTTGCATCGGGGAATTTTGACGTTGAAATTCCGCGTATCAGCTCAAAGGATGAAATCGGCGAGCTTAACAACTCTTTTATTGCAATGCAGAGCGCCCTGAGAAAAACCATATCAGATTTAAAAAACACTTCCGATGAACTAAGGATATCGAATGAAAAATTAGAGGATTATAACCGCACATTGGAGCTGAAAGTTGAAGAAAGAACTAAAGAAATAAGTGTTAAGAACTCCGAACTTGAAGAGGCCCTGCTGAAAATTCAGGAAACACAGCAACAGCTCATAATGCAGGAAAAGATGGCTTCACTTGGCGTGCTTACGGCAGGAATCGCTCACGAAATCAAGAATCCGCTGAATTTCATTAATAATTTCTCCGAGCTTTCCATCGAACTTTCAGAGGAATTAAAAGAAGAACTCGAAAAGAATAAGGATAAGATAAGCTCTGAAGAGCTCGAAGAAATAGAAGATCTTATCGGGAATGTTATATATAATCTCGGAAAAATCAATGAACACGGTAAGCGCGCCGACAGTATCGTACGGGGAATGCTTCTTCATTCAAGAGGAAAATCAGGCGAGCGGCAGGAAACGGATATTAACGCGCTGATTCTGGAAAGCGTTAATCTCGCTTATCACGGTATGAGAGCGCAGGACCAGGAATTCAATGTTAAGATTGAAACAGAGTTTGATAAAGAAATCGGCATGGTAAATATTGTGCCGCAGGATATCAGCCGTGTTTTACTGAACATAGTGAATAACGCATGCTATGCCGCGTTTGAAAGAAAAAGATATGAGAATCTCAGCTTTATCCCGACGTTATCCGTGTCGAGCAGGAAAAACAGTGATGTATTTGAAATACGGATTCGCGATAACGGACAGGGAATACCGGACGATGTGAAAGAAAAGATTTTTAATCCTTTTTTTACGACAAAACCGGCAGGTAAAGGAACGGGGCTCGGGCTTTCATTGAGTTATGAAATTATTGTGCAGGAGCATAACGGAGAACTTACAGTTAATTCGGAACAGGGAAAATTCACAGAGTTTATTTTAAAAATACCAAATAAATAAAAAAATGGCAGAGAAAATCATGGTCGTGGATGACGAGCCTGATCTTGAAGCGCTCGTTAGACAGAAATTCAGGAAACAGATTAAATCAGGCGAATGGGATTTTGTTTTCGCTTATAACGGACTTGAAGCGCTGGCTAAACTTATTGAAAATCCCGGCATCGCGATTATTTTAAGCGATATAAATATGCCGGAAATGGACGGACTTACTCTTCTGACGAAATTGCATGAGCTCAAAAATCCGGCATTGAAAACAATAATTGTTTCCGCTTACGGCGATATGACTAATATCAGAACGGCGATGAATCGCGGCGCTTTCGACTTTGTCACAAAGCCGGTTGATTTCAACGACCTTGAGACGACGGTAAAGAAAACAATAGAGCAGTTATCCATTCTCAGGCAGGCGCAAAAGGAGCACGACAAGCTTGTTTCCATTGAGCACGACCTGAGCGTTGCGCGCGATATACAATTATCAATTCTGCCGAAAGTATTTCCTCCTTTCCCGCATAGAAAGGAAATTGATATTTGCGCGAAAATGGAAGCGGCAAAAGAAATCGGAGGTGACTTTTATGACTTCTTTTTTATAGATGATGAAAGATTCGGAGTTGTTATCGGCGATGTGTCCGGTAAAGGGATTCCCGCGGCATTGTTCATGGCGGTTTCGCGCACTTTGATTAAAGCAACAGCGCTTAAAGGTATGCCGCCGATTGACTGTTTGAATTTTGTTAATAAATTATTATGTAATGAATCTGTTTCGTCTATGTTTGTTACGGTTTTTTACGGCATACTGAATGTTAAAACCGGTGAACTTACTTATACATGCGCCGGACATAATCCGCCGTATCTTATTTCTTCAAAAGGAGAAGTAAGCCCTCTGGATAATGCAAGCGGGATGATGCTGGGAATTCTCGATGAAATAATGCTCGGCTCAAAAACAACCGTAATAAATCCGGGCGATGGATTATTTCTCTATACAGACGGAGTTACAGAAGCATTCAATGCCGGAGGCGATATGTATCTGGAAGAAAAGCTCGAGGCAAAACTTAAAGAGATTTACGCTGATTCGTTTGATACGCTTGTTGATGTTGTTATGGCTGACGTGAGGAGTTTTGCCGCCGGATTTAAACAATCGGACGACATTACAGCTTTATTCTTAAAATATAACGGGACATCAAAGACATAAGTAATCGGAAAATGCATAAGTTTTAACCAAAAAAATACATTGATTATAATAACATATAATTTTAGTTTACGCTTGGTTCATCAAATATTTGCCGTTTTTTACACAAAATTTTTTTTAAAATCAAAATACTAAAAATGAAAACAAAATTTAAGAAAGCAGGTTTGTTTATACCGGTTTTATTGCTGGTATTATTCTCATCCTGTTAAAAAATGAAAACAAAATTTAAGAAAGCAGGTTTGTTTATACCGGTTTTATTGCTGGTATTATTCTCATCCTGTTATTATGATTATGCCGTAACTTCGGATAATTATGATATAGTATCATCGTCGTATAATACAGGTTATAATTTCCAGTCTGTGACCAAGTATTATCTCTTTGATACAGTGAATCAGTTCAACGGGAGCGGGTCAAGCGCTTTTAACTCATTAATTAAGTCATCAACAATCACAAATCTGAATAATCTGGGGTGGACAAAGGTTCTTGATTCGACACAGGCAGATGTAATTGTTTCCATGGGCACAACTTCCAGCACATACGTTTACAACTCCGGCGGTTATTGCTACTGGGGTTACTATGGATATACTTACTGCGACCCGAACTATTACGGCTATACAAGCAGTTATACAACAGGCACAGTCGTAATTATTATTGCGGACCATAAAGTGAAAACCGGCACAACCATTCCGGCTCAGTGGATAGGAATTCTGAACGGAGTAATGAATCAGCAAA
>JAPLFI010000598.1 GCA_026390755.1 Ignavibacteriota bacterium | reverse complement strand
TCTGCATTGATCCTTTTTTTTTTTTTTTAACTTCTATTGGAATAATACTATGATTTGATTGAAACACATAATCCACTTCGGCATTACTGCTTGCTGTTTCCCTTTGCCAGTAATAAAGTTCTTGCTGCCGATAACAGGGCAAAGATTTAATTATTTCCAGTCCGACAAATAATTCTGCGATTGCTCCTTTATTGACAAAATTAAAATCATTTTCCAGTAAATAGCTTGAAATATCAAGGCCTAAGAGTTTTTGGAAGACCCCAGTATCAAAAACCAGCATTTTTCTTTTTTTTTGGTCACTTTCAGCTCCAAGCGGAATTCCGTTAGATGAACTGTGAGTAACCGGAATTACAAGACCTGCCATAATCAGAAGATTTATCGCTTCTTTTACCTGTTTGTGATTTGCTTCTGTTGCCGCTTTGGAAAATACAAATTTATTTCCCATTTGATTTGTGACAGATTCGAAAACTTCGGTTATACGGAGAGCCGGAACTCTTTTTTTATATTTTGCGAAATCAACTTTAAGAGATGTTATCAAATCATCCAGTATTTGCCGGCTTGAGATAATACTTTTCGACCGTACAAAACCTGCAACAACTTCCGGCATTCCTCCCATAATTAAAAATTTTTTCAGATAAGTAAGTAATTTTTCATGTATCGGTTCCTGCAACGGTTTCTCCAAAGAAGAATTTTTCTTTGCTTCAAATAAAAGTTCCTCTCCGCAGGCAAAAAGAAATTCATCGAATGAAAACGGATAAATAAACATTGAACGCACACGTCCCACACCAAAAGAAGGCAATTCACTTAATGCGAAATCAAGAAGAGATCCTGCGGTAATTAAATGCAACTCATTATATTTTTCGTAAAAAAATCTTACCGAAGATATCGCAGGAATACAAGACTGAATCTCGTCAAAAAATAATAGCGTTTCACCGGGAATGACAGGGATATTAAACATTAAGGAAAGATTATCACAAATTTCGCGGGGCGATAAGTTACCGCTAAAAATACTGTGTGCCTGTTTATGCTCTTCAAAATTAACTTCCAGAAAATATTTAAATTTTCCGGACAGATGTCTCACGGCTGATGATTTTCCAACCTGTCTGGCTCCCCGAAGAATTAAGGGCTTTCTCAGAGGATCATCAATCCAATTTAACAGTTCACCATCTAATTTTCTTTTAATATATAGCTTTTCCATTTTTCACAGGCAATATAACGAGAATTTTCCATTTTTCACAGGCACAAAGGGATATTAAATCTTTTGTTCAGTTCAGCTGTAAACGAGAAAAATTGAAAACACCAGATCATAAGACCGAATAAAACTACGGCAAGACAACTCTTGTGAAGAGTATCATGAAATATATTCCCGGTTCGGCATTATATCCCGACCTTGAGTCAATTACAGATTTGCGGAAACTACCAGCCTATTTAACCAGAACTCCTTTTTTAACGTCCGTGAAATCACCGGCGCTAAGCCTGTAGAAATAAACTCCCTGCGCCAAATCAGATGCGTCAAATGTCTCGTTATAAACTCCTGCTTTCCTGTATCCGTTTACGAGTACAGTAACTTCCCTGCCGAGAGCGTCGAATACTTTCAGAGTTACGTATGAATCCGATTTCAGGGAGTATCCAATCTTTGTTGAGGGATTAAACGGATTCGGATAGTTTTGCATAAGTTCAAACTTAACGGGAGTAATACCCGTTTCTGTGATTCCCGTTGCCGTCGTTACATCAAATCTGTAATTCCCCGATGGAGCCGTCATGGGTTTCTTTACTGTCCGTCCGCTGTTAGAAGAGGCGGAAATGTAATAATAAACTTTTGAATTAAGCGGCTGTGCCGGTATAGATGCCGTGAACGTATCAACTGCGGCTGTCATGTTCAGATTCTGGAATCCTGCAGTCGTATCCGTTGTCCAGTAAATTTTCGCATTTGATACACCGCTTTTCGTTTTTATATACGCTTTTACCTGATAAGGAGTCGTTGTGTTGCTTGTGTTACGTATTCCCGAATGTGAAATGAAAACGGGGTCGCCTATACCGATTTCTTTTGTAATGCAGTGAATAGCTCCCGATGCGGGAATACTCGCATTGCAGTTTATACCCACAACTCTGTATCCCGGCATAGCGTCACGGTATATTCGCAGAGCAGTCGTATCCAGCGCAAAGCCGTATATAGGAACAAGCACAGTCTTATTCACTATTAGCGAATTAGTGTATGTAAAATAACTTGAGCTTGGCGGATATTGACCGCCCGCGCTCGGCGGCATCGGTATGCGTACAACCTTATAAGGCTTGCCGTAACATGTAAGATAGTTATTCAGCACATACCGTAACATGTAAGATAGTTATTCAGCACATACTGCAGATTTGCTTCAATCGCCGGACCGTCCGATATTCCTGTCGGATACTGCCCCACCATAATCGTTTCCTCGTCAAGGAGTTTCATGTGCATGTCAATGTGATGTATTCCGTCATACGGCAGTTCATCCATAAACACATATCTTTTTATTCCCATATATTTTTTCATCATTGTATCAATTTCAGCTTCTGTCTTCCCGGGATTTTCATTCAGTATAAGTTTTGACGAGAATGCCGTTCCGTTTCCGTCGCACATGAAGTTTCCGCCTGTTGCTGTCAGATTATTAGGCGCCTGCGTCATCTGATGCAGAGGCAGGTTCAGATAATTAGCTATGATGCCCGGAATCACGTCGTCAAGCGGACGCGGACGGTTATATATCCAGTCAACCAGACGTAATGAATCAACCTGATTTGTGTATATTGACCATGGTCCGTAGTCACGGCTCCACACGGAGTTAAACGGGGCGATTATGAATCTGAGATTTACGAGCGGTACTCCGTAACCTGTCAATTGTGTTTTTACAGAATTCGAATCGGAACATACAATTATCACCTGACATTCATCCTGAGCGAAATCAACCATCTGCGCAAGTATCTGCTGGTAAGACGTCCACGTTATCATTATCGCCTGAAACTCCTCCCATTCAGCCATCGTGCGGACTGGAGATACGGGCGGATTTAAATCATCCGTACCGGAAAAAGGCGGGACATAATTTTTATATATTTCTTTTTCCGCATCGGTCATATGCTTGGGAAGGTCCTGAGCATATAATCCGCGGGACAGTAATGAGAGTAAAACAAGAATTAAAAGCTTTTTCATTTTTTCTATTTTAAGTATGAATCTTCAGTGTTTAAATAATTTTTCACGTAATCCGTAACGGCGGATTTAATATCCGTTATTTCTTTTTTATATCCCGACTGGCGAAGTTTTGTCATTTCCGCCTGCGTAAAGTCCTGATACTTACCTCTGAGAATTTCAGGCATATCAAAATATTCAATGTTTTCTTTAACGCCGAGCGCCGAAAATACGGGTTTTACAAAATCGTTGAATGAATTCGCATATCCCGTGCCTATATTGTAAATTCCGTTTACAATACGGTTTTCACCGAAGTACAGCGTCATGTCAACGGCATCCTTAACATAAATAAAATCGCGCCTCTGCCCGCCGTCGGGATATTTATCCGACGTTGTTTTAAATAAACGGGCTTTGCCGGTTTCTTTAATTTGTGTAAAACATTTATTGACTATACTCCGCATATCACCTTTATGGTATTCGTTAGGTCCGTAAACGTTGAAATATTTCAACCCCGCAACTTTATCGAGATACCCTTCATTCTTCGCCCAGAGGTCAAAAAGATGCTTCGAGTATCCGTACATATTCAGCGGACGTAGTGTCTCAAGCCGCGATTCATCATCGCTGTAACCGTCGGCGCCGCTTCCATACGTAGCCGCCGAAGAAGCATAAACAAAACGTATTTTATTTGCAACTGAGTGACCGCAAAGAAACTTGGTAGAGTCGTAATTATTCCTCAGCAGGTATTTATAATCCAACTCCGTAGTTGCACTGCATGCACCGAGGTGATAGAGCGTTTCCACTTCGTTCTGTTTCAGAAAGCCCGAAAGGACCATTTCGCCGAAATCGTCGCGGTCCATTAAATCAGTGAATTTAAGCGAAGTGAGGTTTTTGAATTTCTCGTTTTTTCCGGGATTCTTATCGCTCGTCGAAAAGTCATCTACAATTATGATGTCTTT
>JAPLFI010000323.1 GCA_026390755.1 Ignavibacteriota bacterium | reverse complement strand
CAAAGCTCTATCACCCTGTAGTATATTCCGAGTTTCTCGAGTATGGCGCAGGCATCAAGAAGCATCTTATCCATTTCAGCGTAAGAAGTCTCGGGAGTGCAGAAGTTAACAAGTTCCACTTTATTAAACTGGTGAACGCGCAGAAATCCTTTTGTATCCTTGCCGTAGCTTCCTGCTTCGCGCCGGAAACAATTTGTAAATCCGCAGTATTTCAGCGGCAGTTCACCGGCTTTCAGAATTTCGTCTCTGTGTATATTGATAATCGGCACTTCGGCAGTCGGAATCGCGAAAAGGTCGTCTTCTTTTATGTAATACATATCTTCTTCAAATTTCGGTACTTTCTCCGCCGCCGCCATCGAAGCCCGGCTGACAAGCACAGGCGTCATTACTTCAGTATATCCTTTTGTTATATGCGTATCGAGCATGAAATTGATTAACGCGCGTTCAAGCTGTGCGCCTTTGCCTTTATATAAAGCGAATCCGCTTCCGGATATTTTAGCCCCGCGCTCAAAATCGAGTATATCAAGTGTTCCGGATAATTCAACGTGGTCCCTCACTTTAAAATCAAACGTCTTTTTTTCACCCCAGGATTTTATTTCAACGTTCCCGTCTGCTGTTTTTCCTTCGGGTATTCCGTCAGCCGGAAGAGCGGGCACAAAGGAAAGAAGATTTTCGATTTCACTCTCAACACTGCGCAGATCTTCGTCGAGTGATTTGATTTCTTCAGAAACTTTTTTCATTTCCGCTATTTTTTCATCGGAGCGCAGAACTTCTATTTGCCTGTTCTTTTTCATAATACCGATTTCATCGGAAACTTTATTCCGCAGTTCTTTTAGTGTTTCCGCTTTACGTATTACAGCAAGGCGTTTTGCATCACACTCAAGAATTGTGTCAATCACGGATCCGTCTTCGTTCCTGAGGCGCAGTTTTTCTTTAACGTGAGACGGATTTTCTCTTATTAATTTTATATCAAGCATAAGTTAAGTGTTAAGTGTTAAGTGCTCGTTAGTTGATATTTAAGCAGATTCAATGACTCATAAGAATCCATAGGTTTATAACCAAGTTCGGTTTCCGCTTTAAGAGTTATCAGCCCGGAGTTTAAAGGGCGCGGAGCCGGCTGATTCAGGTCTTTCGTTTTAATTTTTTTTACAAGCTTTTTATCAAATTCGAATACTTCGCATAGTTTCATAGTGAAATCATACCGCGATTCGACATCCCTTCCGCTGAGATTATAAATACCCTCGCGTTCCATTTCAATCAGTTTCAGTGAACCGTAAGCGAGGTCATCAACGATTGTACTGTTGCCGTACATATCATCTACAATATTTACAGCCTCGTTTTTTCCGAGTTTATCAACAAGCCACAGTGCGAAATTCGGTTTAACCTTATAACCGACTCCGAAGAGAACCATCGTGCGGGCAATCCCGAACCGGATTCCGCCCGTAAAAATCTCGTTTTCGCTTGCAAGCTTCGACCTTCCGTAAAAAGAAATCGGATTCGGTACTGCAAGTTCGTCGTAAGGTCCGTTTTTGCCGTCGAATATATAATCCGTAGAGTAATGAACAAGTTTTATTCCGTGCGGACGTGCGGCAATAACGAGATTCTTAACCGCATCAACATTGAGTCTCCAGCATAGTTCGCGCTCGGTTTCGCATTTATCAACATCCGTAAATGCGGCACAGTTGACTATTACATCCGGCTTGTTATCCGTTACAATTTTTTTCACCTCTTCTTTATTTGTTATATCAAGCTGTATATATGTATGCCCGAAATCAACGTATGCTTTATCCTCAACCGATGTCTGTATAAGATGAAAATCCGATTCACGCGTAAATATGCTCACAACAGACTGTCCGAGCAGACCGTTAGCGCCGGTAATTAATATTTTCCCTTTTGTCTGGCTCAATTAAGTGTTAAGTGTTAAGTGTTAAGTGTTATTTTAATTTATCGAGTTCATCAACACCTGCAAGAGAAGTTTTATACGATGCTATACGCGTCGCATAATGCAGGCTTTTTCTGAAATCGTGATTAACAGAAAAATCATAAGTAAACGATGCGGCAAACACATCACCGCATCCTGTACTGTCTATGAAGTGCGGATTTTCCACGGCGTTTACATCGTACTTATCCAGGTCAAAATATTTTTTCCCGCCGAAAGTCTTTTCTTTACGCGTGAATCCGCTCACTCCGTTCTTTCCGCGCGTTACAATCACACCCGAAAAAGTTCTGCTATTAACATTTCGTTGATTAATCAATATTTCTTCAATAACTTCATATTCCTTCTTTTTTTCGCGGGAAATAATCGCGATTTCATATTCGTTCATCTGAAGAGTGTCCGGCTGAGTGCACCAAGTGCGCCAGTCATCAAGGTGAGTCTGCTCCCGTGTCCCGTCGTCATTCGTTTGCATAACAAGGTTATGAATATCCATGTGCATGAATCCTTTGAAATTACTCCTGATGTTCTTAAGCGTCTCAAGCGAGATGTCAACACCCGATATCATATTAACAAGCATAGCACCGCCTATCGGCAGAAATTCTTCAATCTTACTGTACTCTATGGCATAAGTCGGAGCAGTTGATTCCTCAAAACGCGCGCTTTTCCCGGAATTGTAAATATT
>JAPLFI010000497.1 GCA_026390755.1 Ignavibacteriota bacterium | reverse complement strand
TGTCACGGCAGTACTTATGAAATTTTTAAAACAGAATATTTCAGAACAAATGAATTATCACTGATTTCAAAGATTCCGTTTTTTTTATCGGCAGGAAATCATGAAGGATGGACACAAAACACTAAGGCATTCTCGCAGGCGCCTTCAACGCCTTCTTCACCATTAGGAGACCAGGCATATTATTCATTTGATTACGGAAATATACATATACTTGTATTAAATACTGAATTGCCTTGTTCAGTCGGCAGTGCGCAATATATCTTTGCCGAAAACGACCTTCCCTTAACTACAAAGACATGGAAAATAGTTATATTTCATAAGCCGGCATACTGTTCCGGGGGTGAAGGCTCGAGCTCGGAAATGCGAATTATCACGACAAATGTATTTGAACCGAATCATGTGGATATGGCTATTACGGGTCACAGTCATTTCTATCAGCATAATTATCTAAACGGAATACATCACATGGTCCTTGGCGCCGGAGGCGGACCGCTTCAGGATCCGACAAGCGAATATTACACCGTTAAATCAGTTAAAGATTATAACTGGGCTACTATTGATGTAACTCCGTCACAATTCTTTATGACTGTTTATAACGATTCAAACTATATGCTTGATACAATACGGCTTATTAAAAATCCGGGTTATATTAAACACGAAGTATATACCGGTACAAATTATAAATTATCACAGAACTATCCCAATCCTTTCAACCCATCAACAGCAATTCGCTATGATTTGCCAAAAGCAGGATTTGTGAAATTGACTGTTTTTGATGCACTCGGAAGAGAAGTTGAGTCACTTGTTAATGAAAGGCAATCAGCCGGAACTTACGAAGTAACCTTCAGCGGAATGAATTATCCATCAGGTGTTTATTTTTACAGATTACAGTCAGGGGATTATACGGACACAAAAAGATTGTTATTGTTAAAATGATAAAAAATCAGCCATGAAAAAATAATTTCGTTTTTCAAAAAACAACATTTACAATTTGACATTAAGTATTCACCATTGATTAAAAGTATGTTATGAAAATATTTTTGCAATTTAACTTTCTGGTTTCCATATTAATACTAACGTCTGTCAGTATTGCAATTATTCTTGTAATACTGAAATTAATAAGAAAAAAAGTTCCTTCCGAACTGCTTAAAGAGAATCATGAAGTTGCCGGTTTTATTTATAATGCCATCTGTATTATATATGCGGTTCTGATTGCTTTTGTTGTATATGCAACATGGAACAGTCTGAAGGAAACTAATGTAATAATTGAACAGGAAGCAAATCATTTGCTTGACCTCTATTATGAAGCTTCCGCTTTTCCTGATACCGTAAGGAATGAAATCGAAACTTCCATAAAAGATTACGTTATGATAGTTACAAAAGAAGAGTGGGAATCTATGGCGGACGGGAAAAGGAATATGAAAGCGGCTAATACATTCGGAAAACTTAATAAAATATTCTTAATCCTTGAAATATCTAAAATGCCTGATAATAGTGTCCTTAATGAATCTCTTAATAATCTCAATAAAATAGGGGAATTTAGAAGGCTGCGCCTGTTAAAAAGCAGGGAGAATATACCCGAAATAATATGGATAGTGTTAATTATATGCTCGCTTATTATGGTTGTTTTTACATTCTTTTTCGGTGCAAAAAATTTAAAGCATCAGTATTTAATGACGGCAATTCTGATTTTTGTCAGCGTACTTGTACTGTATCTGATTTATGTTCTGGATCATCCGTTTATCGGTTTATACCGTATTTCAACAGATTCATTCGAACCTATATTAAGCTATATCCGGGATTCCGGCGGGTCATAAACAGTATATATTTTTATTGAAAAACGGATATAAAATCTAAATATTAAAAATAATATATTATGGATAGTAATAAGGATTTGTTGGCTAAGCTGACAATTAGAAGTGACAGAAAAATATTACTGTCGGCGCTGTCATTTGTTAAGCAGATTGCAGTTGACATTGGCTTCAACCGGGATGATGCTGATAAACTTGCCCTGGTGACGGATGAGGCATGTTTGAATGTTATAAAACATGCATTTATAAATGAACCGGATGCTTACTTTGACATTATTGTCGAAAGAAGAAACGGACGATTCATAATAGGAATCGAGGATAAAGGTTTACCGTTCGATTTTGATTCCGAAGAAAAAGACGGAACGAAGGGTTTCGGATTTACCATAAT
>JAPLFI010000523.1 GCA_026390755.1 Ignavibacteriota bacterium | reverse complement strand
CATGTAGAAATCTCTGCCGTTTGCGTTTACGCCTTTGATGTCCATTAATTCATATTTCGAATAACGGTCGCAGGTTGCTTTTGTATGGTTGTAAACGTCGGGCGGATTTGTTGTTGTCGCAAAAACCGCTCCCACTCTGTTGGCGCTTACCATATAGTCGCATGCATAAGCAGAAGTTGCATTCGAGATTCCGAGTATGTCAAACGGTGTAGTTTCAACTGCATTGGAATTGAACGGTCCGTTTAACGGAATTATATCCTTCAGAAGGTAATTCGGAGAAAACATGAAGTTTGTAACTGCAAGCATCTTTGTTGTCTGACCGCTTCTGATTTTCATATATCTCTGAAGCAGTAATTCACCTAAATCATAACTTGACTCAAGACCGCCGCCGCCGCCGCCGCCCGGAGGATTCCAGGTGAGGTCGCAATAATCAATTTTATTTCCATGCTTTGCCTGCGCGAGAGTAACTTTTTGTTTTAAAGAAGGGCTAGAGTAATGAACAAATATTGTACCCGGCGAGAGAACAATATGATCTGCCCTTGCTGAAACTCTTGAAAACGAACTACTGCCTTTTGTAAGTGTGAAATTAGGAGTAAATCCGCCGGCGCCTGTTGTTAAAGTTGCCGCGCTTAATGTCCCCGTGGTTGTTGAAAGGATAACTGTCACACCCGGTACGCCGACTCCGAGTTCATCAACAACTTTGACTTTCAATGTTTCGGGAATGAGCGGATCATGCAAAACACTGACAGGGACGATTTCAATGTTTTTAAACGAGACAGGTAAACCCGAATGTGATTCTGCATCGGCGATTATTGCTAATGCTCTCGTTTTTACGGCTGCATCACTAATCGTTGTCGGGTCAACACCGTCGCTGAAATGCCATATTGCGCACTGGACTGCTGCCGCTTCTATGTTTGCACTGGCGGCAGAGCCGGTATAAGGATACGTTAAATACGGCATGTGATTAAGCAGTATGTAATTAACGTAGTTAACTGTATAGCTTGAATCATTGTATGATTCAGTCCATACGAGATAATTTCTGATATCATAACAATAGAAAGCGGATGTTTCACCGCCGTCTATTACTCCGTTAATAATACCGGAAAAGACACTCATCGTACCATACGGTGAGTATGGACTTGTGAAACTGATATTTGTACCGGAACCGGTACCGGTCAGCGAGACCACGGTTATTCCTCTTTCTTCAGAAAAACCGGTCATAGAGACCATAAAGAGCAGTATAAAAACTGCTAAGATTGCTGTTAGCTTGTTCTTCATTTTTTTTATGTTAAGTTTTAAAAAAGGAGAAAATTTTCCTAAAACAATAATTGCAAATTCCGTGCCAAACATTATCAATATATAACTATTGTATTAACATATATATAAGTGAAATATGTTTTATAGGCATAATATAAAAAGTAGTATATTTTCTATAAAAGATAGCCGGCAGACTATGTTCTACGGCGATATTATTTACAAAGTGCGCGTGTTATATACTGTAAAACATGAAGTTGAACAATAAAAAAAGGGGACTGACCTGTTAAGGTCAGCCCCCGCTTTATTAATGTTGAGTGAAGCCTTATTTTATCAATGTCATTTTCTTAATCAATGAGGCGCCGTCGGGTGATGTGAGTTTATATACATACACACCTGTCGGCAGTTTACTACCGTCGAATGCAACCTTGTAATTGCTGACGGGCTTCATAGTGCCGTTTATCAGAACTGCAACTTCCTGTCCAAGTAAGTTGTAAACTTTAAGCGTAACAAATCCTTCTTTCGGAATGCTGACGTTAATGTTCGTTACCGGATTGAAAGGATTAGGATAGTTCTGAGAAAGTTCATAGTCCTTAACCTGTGTTTCGATACCCGAAATTCCGACCGGATTCGGTGTTATTCCCGCATTCTTTACGGAGAAATCGGCATAAGTCATCATAGGATTGTGAATTACTTCCTGTTTGAAAAGAACGAGTGATACTGCGCTCAAATCAGCCTGTACGCCGTTTACCATGAAACTGCTTAAAGGAATTTCGTATGATGAATAATCGCCCGAAAGATTTACGTTTACGAAAGGATAAGAATACTGATTGTTAGCGAATGCTTCCAATTGAACCGTCATCACGCCCGTTCCCTTGGCTTCAAATTTGATTTTACTGAAGTTAGCAAGGCTGACTCCCTCGTAAGTCGCGTCAAGAGACCTGCCGATATAAAGCACGTCGCTTGTATAACCGTATATTCTCGCTCCGCCGGTGAATACCATTGTACCCGCCGGGAACTGAGGAGTTGTAGTTACTATATTTTCGAAACCGCTGATTACGCTTCCAGGACCCGCAAACGGAGCATATAAACCGCCGCCGACGAATACTGCGTCTTTGAAGCCGTTTTCACCGTTCATGGTTATGTTAGCGCCGGAGAGATATGCGAACGGCACAATTACTTCACTGATTTCCGGAGCAATGGTAATGTTGATTGTTGTAGTCTGCTCGGGCATTCCTTGCTGAGGTCTGTAAGTAACAGTGAAAGGAAGTGTCTTTGTTACGGTTGTTGAGTTCGCGAATTTGAATCTCAATTTTCCGTCGTTATTATAACTTGCTTTCTTGATGTAAATATCCGGAGATTTTAGAGGAGCGTCAATATAAGTAACGGGTTTCAGTGTACTGAGTTTTGAAATTATATTGCTGACTATTTCTTTTGCTCCGAATTCAGTACCAGCCCATGCCTGGAAGTTATAGACGTTAATCGAGCCCGAAGGTACCTGATATTCTTCAATAGTCCACATGTAGAAATCTCTGCCGTTTGCGTTTACGCCTTTGATGTCCATTAATTCATATTTCGAATAACGGTCGCAGGTTGCTTTTGTATGGTTGTAAACGTCGGGCGGATTTGTTGTTGTCGCAAAAACCGCTCCCACTCTGTTAGCGTTTACATTATAATCACATGCATAAGCAGAAGTTGCATTTGAGATTCCGAGTATGTCAAACGGTGTAGTTTCAACTGCATTGGAATTGAACGGTCCGTTTAACGGAATTATGTCTTTCAGAAGGTAATTCGGAGAAAACATGAAGTTTGTTACTGCAAGCATCTTTGTTGTCTTACCGCTTCTGATTTTCATATATCTCTGCAACAGCAGTTCACCCAAATCGTATGTTGACTCAAGACCCCCGGAACCGCCGCCGCTTGTAGTATCCCATGTAAGGTCGCAATAATCTATCTTATTTCCGTGTTTTGCCTCTGCAAGAGCAGCTTTTTGCTTCACATCCGGACTGCCATTATGAATAAATATTGTTCCGGGAGAGAGAATAATATTATTTGCCTTTGCAGAAAGATAGGATTGCACACTGCTTCCTTTTGTAAGTGTGAAATTAGGAGTGTATCCGTCTGCTCCCGTCACCAGAGATGCTGAGCTTAATGTACCCGAAGTAGTTGCAAGTGTAACCGTGACACCCGATACTCCAACACCGAGTTCAGTCACAACTTTAACTTTCAGTGTTTCGGGAATGAGCGGATTATGCAAAACACTTACGGGTATAATTTCAATATTTTTAAACGGAACACCAAAAGTTGAATGTGCCTCAGCATCAGCTATTATTGCTAATGTTCTTGTTTTTACGTCTGCATTCTGTATTGTGTTCGCGTTAACACCGTCAGTGTAATGCCATATGGCGCATTGAACTGCAGCGGCTTCGATTTCCTTTGTAGCGGCAGAGCCGGTGTATGGCCATGCTGTTATATACGGCATGTGATTAAACAGTATGTAATTAATATATTTATTCGTATAACTTGAATCATTATATATTTCATTAATACCGAGCCAATTTCTTATATCTACACAATAGAAACCTGATACAACACTGCTGCCGTCTATTGTACCATTAATAACACCCGCCCATTCAGTCAGAATAACGCCTGCGTGGTAAGGGTCTTCGAACTTGATTCCGTTTGTACCGATTCCGGCACCTGAATATTTAACTTCGGTTATTCCTCTGTTATCAGAAAAACCGTTTGAAAATAAGCCGAGAAAAAGCATAATTACAGCTAAAAGTGTAACTGAGAGATTTTTTTTCATGTTTTTTTTATTTTATTGTTTTTAGAAAAAATTCTTTTTAATATTAAAAAACATCGCAAATACCGTGCCGTTTTTTATTAACCATGTAATATATTGTTATAACATATATATAATTCAACTTAATTCTTTATAGAATACGTGTAATAGCAGTTTACTGAATCAGAAGTATAGCAGATAGACTATGTAGTGGAATGTATTATTAGAAAGGGTTACCACGGGACATTATAATAATATTAGTGAAACTTATAGCCTTTGTCCAACTCAATATTGAAGTCCTGAAAAATATCGGTTTTTATTTCATTAATTTATCAATAAGTTAATAGTAAAACCGAGAATTTTGCAGTGAGAATGCAAAAATATCGGTTATTTTTGCAATGCTATTGCTAAATTCTCTGAATTGTATTATATTACATGTAAAAACAAGTATTAATGAAGCGATATTTATACAAAGATATTTACAAACGATTAAACGATAAACAGTTTATTATTCTTACCGGACCGCGTCAGGTTGGGAAAACAACGTTATTGAAACAAATGTATGACGAACTGAGCGTGCAGTACAATATGACATTTTATATTAATCTTGAAGAACCGGGAATCTATAATTTGCTGAACGAGCATCCCGAGAATCTTTTTAAATATGTTTCGAAACCTCCTGACAGGGTCAGCGATGTTTCGGAAAAATTTTATGTGTTCATTGATGAAATTCAGTATCTGAAAAATCCTTCAAATTTTCTGAAATACAATTACGATTTTTATGCTGAAACTCTGAAATTAATTGTCACTGGAAGCAGTGCATTTTATATTGACACAAAATTCAAAGATTCGCTTGCCGGACGTAAATGGCTGTTTCAGATGTACTCCCTTAGTTTTGAAGAGTTTCTCGAATTCAGGGGACATGAGAATCTTCTTTCCGAATTAAAGAGAATCCGTTTTAACAAAGAATTATTTTCTGTTCATAAGCGTGAATTATTCTCTTTGCTTGACGAATATATTTCTTACGGAGGATATCCGGCAGTCGTTTTAACAAAAGATATAGAAGAGAAAAAAGAAATTCTTAAGGAACTTGTTCATACGTATTTAAAAAGGGATATGATGGAATCCGGTATATTAAGCGAAGACCGTATGTATAAGCTTCTCTCTCTGCTGGCGCATAATACGGGGGGTTTACTGAATAATAATTCTCTTGCGAAGATTCTTGATGTGTCGCCTCATACAGTCGAAAACTATGTAACAACATTAAGAAAGTGCTTTCAAATTCAGACGATAAAGCCTTACTTTACAAATATTGGCAAGAGTTTAAGGAAAATGCCGAAATTTTATTTCAATGATACGGGTTTCAGGAATTTGCTTTTAAACGATTTCAGGAATATTTCTGTAAGGCAGGACAAAGGATTTTTATTCGAGAATTACGCTTATATAAGGTTCAGGGACAATTTTGATACTGACAGAATTTATTTCTGGCGGACTTCTGACGGTAATGAAATTGACTTTATAATAGAAGACATGTTCAGGCAGGGGAACGCTTTTGAAATTAAATTTGACGGACGCGAATTTAAAAAAGATAAATACAGAAAATTCCTTAAATCATTTCCTGATTTTAATATTGATTGTGTGTCATATAACGGAGAAAATAATACCTACTCCGGAGTAAATATTTGACAGGTAACACGAAACCTTATCAGACCCCTGATTATCTGCCCGTCAGCGATTTCGGTATTTCCCCGTCTTTATGCATTCGGAGCGAAAAAGGTATTCTTTACGTTGTGCAAATATAACTGACAAATGTCGTTATTTACTATTACGGCATTTGTCGTTATTTCATAAGTATCATACGCTTCGTTTCCGTATATTCATTTGCATTCAGTCTGTAAAAATACACACCTGCCGGCATCGAAACCGCATTCCAGCTAACCGAATACGTTCCGGCTGATTGTCCCTCGTTTATTAAAGTAGTTACTTCTTTTCCTAACACGTCATATATCTTC
>JAPLFI010000138.1 GCA_026390755.1 Ignavibacteriota bacterium | reverse complement strand
TATTCTGCCTGCCGAATTCTTCAACGGGAATACCGATATCAACGGTTTCGATTATACCGGAATTTGTTTTTCCCTGTCCGACCAGACAGGCGAACTTCCGGACTCCCATTGATATAGTCAAATCGGCGTTTACAACGTCTGTATTCGGATTTATATCCGATAAACCACTCGGAGTGTCAACTGAAACAACAAATTTATTCTTCTGATTATTAATAAAATGGAATACAGTTCTTATCTTCGTCTCAGCTGTGCCTTTAAAACCGATTCCGAATACGGCGTCAACATAGAATATACACCGGCTGTTCGTGTGTTTCTTAAAAGAACCGAAAGAGCCCGCATATACAATACGGAGCGGATAATCCTTACGCAGTTTTTCCAGTATGCTGAAATTAATTTCAGCGTCTCCTTTAAATACCTTTGCGGGATACAATAAAATTACAGATACGGAAATACCAGCGAGCAAGAGATGCCTCGCTATTACAAATCCGTCGCCTGCATTGCTTCCTTTTCCGCAAAGAACGGTAACTGATTCGGCATCAGACTTTTCGAATTCCTTAATAATAATTTCTGCGGAGTTTTTCCCCGCATTTTCCATTAAAATAAGAGAAGGAATACACAAACTGTTTATGATATTCTTTTCGGCTGTAAGGACATCAGTATTGAAAAAGACGCTTTTCATCAATTGTTTATCAGCCTCTTCATTTCAATAATCGCGGATTTTGCATCAGGTGCTTTGAATACCGATGCCCCGCATACAAACATATCAGCGCCCGCATCCGATACTTCCTTTATATTAGCGGGACCGATACCGCCGTCAATTTCAATACTGCATAACGGGTTTTTTTCGGAAATAAGTCTTTTAATGTCTTTAATTTTACCGATTGAATTCGGAATAAACTTTTGCCCGCCGAATCCGGGATTAACACTCATCACAAGAACGAAATCGAGATATTCTATAATAGAATCTAATGTTTGAATACCCGTTGCCGGATTAAGAGCCACGCCCGCTTTCATACCGAGCGATTTGATTTTATTCACGAGCCTGTTGATGTGAAAATTATTTTCTGCATGAACTGATATATAATCCGCGCCCGCCTTATAAAAAGAATCAATATACATATCGGCATTCTCAATCATCAGATGCACATCGAGCGGAAGATTAGTAATTTCATTCACCTTGGCGACTATATCCGGACCGAATGTAATATTAGGCACAAAATGACCGTCCATAATATCGCAATGAATTATATCGGCACCGGACAGTTCGGCTTTCTTAATTTCTTCCGCAAGAATTGAAAAATCAGCGGACAATATTGACGGACATATTTTTTTCATATATTTGATTTTTACTGCTGTTTTTCTTTCGGAGGTTTAGGAACATCTTTTTTATCCTTAGGTTTTTCGGTGCTTTCCTTCGGCTTTACTGTTTCTGTATTCTCTTTCTTTTTATCTTTTGTCTTATCGGGATCATCGGATTTCGGCTTGATATTATCGTTCTTTTTTTCCTCTTTTTTAATTTCTTTTTTTACTTCGGAATCGTCAATTGTACTTGCGTCCTGAGTTTTTTCAGGCTCGGTGCGCTTTTTGGAAATAAATAAGTCAATCGGCGTATTTTCTTTTGCGGATTTATCTTTTTTCGGATACTGGTCAACTACCTGTCCGGCTGGTAAATCGCTCGACTGATAAGTGATTTTACCGACTTTGAGTTTCTTCTCTTCAATTAATTTTTTAGCGTCTGCCATTTTCTTACCGACAAAATCAGGAATTGAAATATCGCC
>JAPLFI010000075.1 GCA_026390755.1 Ignavibacteriota bacterium | reverse complement strand
GAAATTCACAAAAGAGGAAAGAAAAGTAATTTTCACGAACGTGAGCGTTGTTTTGAAGGATGATAAATCGAAAGCCGAATTGAAAGAAAAAATCCTTGAAGAGAAATCGAAATCAAAAGACGAAAAAACGAGCCTTAAGGCAAAAAAGGAACTTACGCTGATTAAAACACTTAAAGATGTTGTAAAACAGAAACGCCCGAAAGACAGGCAGGAGCATATAAAGAACATAAACAGTGATATAAGGCGTGTATTTGGTATCGGAGTTACGCCTAAAAAAGAGACCGTGAATAACCTTATACCGCTGACTTACGAAATGTCACAGAATTACCCTAATCCGTTTAACCCTGTAACGAAAATCAACTTTGCACTTCCAAAAACCGGTATGGTAAAACTTATAATATATGATATACTTGGTCGCGAGATAAAAAACCTTATTAACAACGAAACGAGGTTCGCAGGAAGGTACACGGTGGAGTTCAACGGCTCGAATTTAGCAAGCGGAGTTTACTTTGCTAGAATACTCGTGAATGAAGGAAAGGATTTTATGGCAGTGAAGAAAATGATTTTAGTCAAGTAACAAGCTGTATAAAACGCCCTCTAAAATCTATGTTTTACAGGGCGTTTGTTTAATGTTTGTTTACTTCAGCCTGTATGCGATTGCCTCTTTCGGCTCGGGGATATAGTGACCAACGCCGCCAGCAAGCTTATCGTCGAACGTTACGGGAATATTTCCCTGCGCGGTTCTTTCCTGCCAGTTTATTATTTTTTTGTTTTCGTCTTTTCTGACCATTGATATACAATTCTCAACAGGACAAACTATCGAGCATAAATTACATCCGACACAGTTCTCTTCAATGATATGCGGAATTCTGCTGTCAGGATTTCCGGGTAATCCGATTGCCTGATGCGCACCGTCTTCACAGGCGATGTAACACAACTGACAACCGATGCATTTTGACTCCTCTATTTTCGCAATAACCTTATAATTCAGGTTAAGTTCTTCCCAGTGCAGTATATTCGGAAGCGCTTTACCAATCATTTCGTCAACAGTGCTGAAATTCTTTTCATCCATGTATTGCTCAAATCCTGCCAATATCTCTCTGATTATTCCGAAACCGTAATGCATAACTGCCGTGCAAACCTGAACGTTAGTTGCGCCGAGAAGTATGAATTCAACCGCATCGCGCCAGTTCTCGATACCACCGATTCCGGAAATCGGAAGATTGTAGCCCGGGATTTTCGCGACATTCTTGACCATATTCATGGCAATAGGCTTTACTGCCGGTCCGCAATATCCTCCGTTTGTACTTTTTCCGTCAACTACAGGATAAGGCACAAAATTATCTATGTCAACTCCGACAATACTTTGAATTGTGTTAATAAGCGATACAGCATTCGCACCGCCTCTTTTCGCCGCAATCGCAGGCTCTTCGATGTGCGAAACGTTAGGCGTCAGTTTTACTATAACGGGAACTTTCGCGGTTTCCATTACCCACGATACAATCTGTGTTAAAACATTCGGCTCCTGCCCGACAGCCGAGCCCATTCCCCTTTCACACATTCCGTGCGGACATCCGAAATTAAGTTCAATTCCGTCAACTCCGGCGTTTTCAACATCTTTGATAATCTGATGCCACTGCTGTTTTGTTTCAACCATAAGCGAACCTATCACGGCATGTTCAGGAAAATATTTCTTTACTTCTTCTATATCGCGGAGATTATCAGATAAAGGTCTGTCGGATATAAGTTCAATATTATTAAACCCGACCATTCGTTTATCCCTGTAGTTCACTGCTCCGTAGCGGCTTGACGTATTGATAATCGGTACACCTAATGTTTTCCAAACGGCACCTCCCCAGCCTTTATCGAAGGCACGCATAACCTGATAGCCCGAGTTAGTCGGCGGCGCCGAAGCGAGCCAGAAAGGGTTAGGTGATTTTATTCCCGCAAAATTTGATTTTAAGCTTGACATTGTTAAGTGTTAAGTGTTAAGTGTTAAGTGTTAAGTGTTAAGTGTTAAGTGTTAAGTGTTAAGGACAGGGTTTTATTTAACAGTATTTTTGAAATATTTTTCCCGGCTGATTTTCCTTCCGCTACGGAGTTAACGACTTCTTTCCCGCCATTAACAGCATCACCGCCTGCGTAATACTTAGGATTAGTCGTACGGAATTCATTGTTGACTATTACCCTTCCTTCTTCATCAGTTTCAAGATTTTCTATATTATGAAGCAAACCAAAATGCCTCGATTGTCCCGTTGCCTTGATAATCATATCACACTCTTCTGTGAACTCGGAACCCTGAATATTCGTAATAACACCGTTTTCCGATTTTGTTTTTATGAATTTTATTCCCGTTACTTTTTCATCACCCAGTATTTCGACCGGCGCCACATTAAAATACGCTTTAACGCCGACACGTTTTGCAAGGTCAAATTCGAATTCGTATCCTTTCATATCCGCCTTAGCTCTGCGGTAAGCGAGTATAACAGCCTCCGACCCCATTCTTGCGGCTTCTGATGCGGCGTCCATTGCCGTATTCCCGCCGCCAAGTACAACAACCTTGTTCCCGAAAACCGTTTTGTGATGTTTTTTTCTCAATTGTTCAATTATCTCTATAGCACCGACGACATTTTTCTTATTCTCTCCGGGAATATTCAGCATGGTTGTATTGGCATTGCCGACTCCGATAAAAACGGCGTCGTATTCTTTTTCTATTTTCCTTAACTCTTCTACGCCGTGGACATAATGATTAAAGTGAATCTTAAATCCGAATTGCCGGAGCAGATATTCAAGTTCGTCGTCAACTTCCTGATTTGCAATTTTGTATGGAGCTATTCCGTGTATGGCGAGCCCCGTTGCTTTGGATTTTCCTTCGAATATATCCGCTTCAATTCCGTTAGACCTTAATTCGCAGGCGCAGGATAATCCCGCGGGACCTCCGCCAATAATAGCTACTTTCTTTTTAACAGGCTCTCCCTGCGAGAATATTTTTATCTTCTCCGTTATTGCCTTATTGGTCGCATAATTCTGCAATCTGCCGATTTCAACCGGCTTTACGCCTTCTTTAATATAAACGCAGGAACCTTCGCACAGGACTTCCGTCGGGCAGACTTTCCCGCATGTATTACCGAGATAATTTGAATAAAAAATGGTCTTTGCGGCACCTTTTACATTTCCGTTATTTATCTGTCTTATAAATAGAGGTATGTCTATAAAGGTCGGACAGGCTTTTACACAAGGCGCGTCATAACAGAATAAACAGCGCGAACTTTCAAATATTGCTTCTGTTTTATTCATGACCGGTTTTATCTGGTCAAAATTCTGTTCGAATTCTTTTTCGTTTTTTGGTGGTTTATATTCTGACATAGTTTATTGGTAGTTGGTAGTTAGTAGTTAGTAGTTAGTAGTTGGTGGTTGGTAGTTGGTATATGGTATATTAGTCATTAATTTTCTTACTTTAGACTTTTAATTAATTTGTAAATCATTTTTTGTATAGCGTTTAATTTTTCAGTTAATATATTTAAAACTATCTCCTCTACATAATTCAATTTATTAGCTATTATCAATTGTGTTTCCAATTCGTTGCAAGACCCACACGCATATCCAAGGAAATGTATAAATTCACCATTTGTATTTCTCCCGGAACCTTCAGCTATATTTGAAGGTATAGAAACCGCACACCTGTTTATCTGGTTCGTCAATCCGAATTTTTCCACAGAAGGAAAATCCTTAGTAATTTTGTAAATTTCAGAAACGAGTTCAATTGAATCATTCCAGACATTAAGTTTCTTGTAATCGTGCATACTATTTTATCCAAATACCAAATACCAAATACTAAATACCAAATACCAAATACCAAATACTAAATACTAAATACCAAATACTAATTACAGCTCTATCATCTTTCCGTAAGTTTCCGGTCTTCTGTCGCGGTAAAACTGCCAGGTTGACCTTACTTCTTCAATCATATCCAAATCAAATTCGGCAATAAGCAGTTCGTCTTTATCCTCTGATGCCTGAGCGAATATCTGCCCCTTCGGGTCAACAAAATAAGACGAGCCGTAGAAATTTCCAATGTTCCAGGGCTTCTCTTCGCCTACCCTGTTTATGCATCCCATGAAATATCCGTTCGCGACTGCGTGAGCGGGCTGTTCAAGCTTCCATAAATACTGAGAAAGCCCCGCTACCGTTGCCGATGGATTATAAACTATTTCTGCTCCGTTAAGACCGAGTATCCTTGCCCCTTCGGGGAAGTGCCTGTCGTAACAGATGTAAACTCCGACCTTGCAGTACTGCGTTTGGAATACGGGATAACCGAGATTACCGGGACGGAAAAAGAATTTCTCCCAGAATCCCGATGTATGCGGTATATGGTTTTTTCTGTATTTTCCCAGCAAGGTTCCGTCGGCATCAATAATTGCCGCTGTATTATATAATACTCCCGCCTGTTCTTTTTCGAAAATCGGGACAATTATCACCATTGAATATTTTTTTGCGTATTCCTGCATTCGCTCCACAGTCTTTCCCGGTATTGATTCAGCTGACGCATACCAGGCTTTATCCTGTCCGGGACAGAAATAAGGAGTGTTGAATATTTCCTGCAGGCAGAGTATCTGAACTCCTTTTTTCCCGGCGTCTTCTATATAAGGAAGATGCTTTAAAAGCATTGCTGTCTTAATTTCTTCTATTGTGCCTTCGCCTTCTGTTTTGGGAAGGGACATCTGTATTAATCCTGATTTTATTTTTTTTGGCATATAGTTATTTAGTGTTTAGTATTTAGTGTTTAGTATTTAGTATTTAGTATTTAGTATTTAGTGACCGTCAGGAGTTTCCTCCGTAGTAGAACTTTTTCGGGTGTTAAGTGTTAAATTTTATTTGTTTTATTGCGTTTTATGTATTTTCCGTATCCTTTTTTAATCTTCACTTTTCCGTTATCAATTGCAAGCGCTCCGCGTAAAATCGTCTGTTTGCATTTTCCTTTAACCTTCCAGCCTTCATACCCCGAGTAATCCACGTTCATGTGATGATTTTTCACCGAAAGTTCATGCTCTTCCTCGGGGTCAAAGATTATTATATCGGCATCGGAACCGATTCCGATAGTTCCTTTGAACGGATACATTCCGAATATTTTCGCAGAATTCGCAGAAGTGATTTCAACATATTTATTAAGAGAAATCTTTCCTTTATTCACACCTTCACTGAAAAGCAGTTCCATTCTGTTTTCAATCGCGGGATGTCCGTTCGGAATTTTCGTGAAATCATCCTTACCAGAAAGCTTTTGAGTCCAGTTAAACGGACAATGGTCGGTCGCTACAACCTGCACCGAACCCTGGTTGATGCCGCTCCATAGTGCCGCCTGGTCTTTTTTCTCTCTGAGCGGCGGACTCATCACCCATTTTGCACCTTCGAAATTCTGTTCATACAGGGAAGCATCGAGTATAAGATATTGTATGCATGTTTCAGCGTAAACAATCTGATTCCTCGCCTGCGCTCTTCTTACGGCGCTCAATGCTCCTTCGCAGGATATATGAACAATATATGCCGGCACACCTGTATTGTATGCCATATCGGCAAACCTGCCCGAAGCTTCCGATTCAGTTATTTCCGGTTGTGACAGATAATGATACAGCGGTGCAAGTCTTCCTTCCGATTTATTCTTCGCCACAAGATAATCAATCATGTCTCCGTTTGTAGCATGAACGGTTACAATGCCTCCGCGGTCGCGGACTTCTTCCATCAGACCCGTCATCTGCCTGTCATCAATCATCAGCGCGCCTTTATAAGCCATGAAAGTTTTGAATGACGTTATACCGAGTTCGTCAATAAAATACCCGATTTCTTTTTTTACCTCGTCGTTGAAATCCGTAACGGCAATATGAAACGCATAATCGCCGTAAGCGTTTCCGTCCGCTCTGCTTTTCCACGTTTCGTAGGCAGATAACAGAGATTTGCCCTGCGTCTGCAATATGAAATCAATTACGGTAGTGGTTCCGCCGTGAAGCGCCGCAAGCGTTCCAGTTTCATAATTATCCGAAGAAAAAGTCCCCATGAAAGGCATATCAAGGTGAACATGAGGGTCAATCCCGCCCGGCATAACAAGTTTTCCCGTTGCGTCAATCACTTCATCCGCTTTTACGTTCAGGTTTTTTCCGATAAGGACAATTTTTTCACCTTCCGTGTAAATATCGGCTGTATAATCTTCCGACGCCGTTATAATTCTTCCGTTTTTTATTAAAACAGACATATTTTAGTTGTTAGTTGTTGATTAAAATTAAGCTATTCGAACCGTACTTTTTTTAGTTAACGTATTCGTCGGCAATGGAAATTGCTTTTGATATTATCTCCAATCCCTCGTCAATCTGTTCCCTTGTTATACAAAGCGGTGGAGCGACAAAAATCATATTCCATCTGCCCATCGTAAACATCCCGAGTTCGGCAATCTTTGCCATAACTTTATTCATAATTCCCATCTCCGCAGGCGGCGCATTCCATCTCGCCATCGGCTCTTTTGTTTCGCGGTTCTTTACGAGTTCAATACAGCCCAGCAATCCCGTATTCCTGAAATCTCCGATGCTCGGATGTATGAGTTTCATTTCTTCGACTTTTTCTTCGATATATTTTCCCATCTGCGCCGCATTCTCAATCAGGTTCTCTTCTTTATATATATTCATCACTGCATTTGCCGCCGCACAGGCTACTGCGTGCGCAGAGTATGTTAATCCGAGCGGTAATGGCTTCTCATCAAACGCTTTCGCGATTTCATCTCTTACCATAATTCCGCCCAGCGGTATATACGCCGATGTAAGCCCTTTTGCCATTACCATTATATCGGGTTCCACTCCGTGATGCTCGATTGCGAACCATTTACCTGTTCTGCCGAATCCGCTCATAA
The DNA here is from genome assembly GCA_026390755.1 of Ignavibacteriota bacterium. Classification (GTDB taxonomy): domain Bacteria; phylum Bacteroidota; class Ignavibacteria; order Tepidaquicellales; family Tepidaquicellaceae; genus JAPLFI01. Next base: position 30,190 of record JAPLFI010000075.1, on the reverse strand, counting down.
CTTCATCATCAATCGTCAGTATTCCGTATTTCTCTGCTATTGCTTTAATTTTTTTCCAGTACCCTGCCGGATATTTGATGCATCCGGAAGAACCCGATTCACCTTCCATCATAATTGCCGCAATACTGGCGGGTCCTTCATACTGTACCACGCGCTCTATATGAGCGGCGGCGTTTTCCGAACACTCTTCCTCTGTTTTGCTGTTCCATGGACATCTGTAGAAATAAGGGTTTTCAACGTGTACAAAGTTCGGTGCCTGCTGTGAATCAACTGCATGCCTTCTTGGGTCACCTCCTGCCGATGCAGAAGCATACGTTGCGCCGTGATATGATTGATAAAAAGTAATAATTTTATGCCGGGCAGTATAAACTCTCGCAAGCTTAATGGCGTTTTCAACGGCTTCCGCGCCGCCGAGTGTGAAAAATGTTTTATTCAGTGTTCCCGGTGCCACTTCTGCGAGTTTCTTACCAAGTTCACCCCGAATAGATGTAACCATACCAGGATATACGTAGCTTACTTCGCTCATTTGCTTCGCCACTGCCTCGGTAACCTTAGTATGCCCGTGCCCGATATTAACACAAACGAGCTGAGAAGAAAAATCAAAGTATCTTCTGCCGTCATAATCATAAAGAAAAATTCCTTTTGCGGTTTTTATGCATATCGGATTCAGTCCTTTTTGCTGTGACCATGAAGTAAATGTGTATGTCTGGTTGTTATGAAGAATTTCTTTCTTATCCATAATTATACTCCTGTTAAGTGTTAAGTGTTAAGTGTTAAGTGTTAAGTGTTAAGTGTTAAGTGTTAAGTGTTAAATGTTATCTGTTAAGTGTTCTTTCAGCTCATCCAGTTTTTTTGCGCTTCCGGATTCCATTTTATGCTGGTCTTCTTTGGCTGTGTCCATAGTCCGATGGAACTTGCCCCTGTTATATCATTGGTCCCGAATTTCGATTCATTCCATCCGCCGAAAGAAAACGGCTCTCTCGGCACGGGGACACCGATATTCACTCCTATCATTCCCGCCGATGCTTTCTCCATAACGAGTTTTGCATAACTTCCGTTTTGTGTGAATACCGAAGCCGCATTACCGTAGTTTGAACTATTTTCAATTTCCATTGCTTCGTCTAATGTATTTGTCCTGATTATCGCCAGAACCGGACCAAAGACCTCTTCTTTCGCAATAGCCATATCGGGAGTCACGTTATCTATTATAGTAGGTCCCACATAAAATCCGCCCTCTTTGCCCTGCACAACGGCATTTCTACCGTCAATAAGTATTTTTGCGCCCTGCTTTTCAGCTTCAGTTATGTATCTCTCAATTCTTTCTTTTGATTCTTTTGTAATTATCGCACCAAGATTCTTTCCGGGAATGATTTTTCTTGCTTCCTCGCAGAGCTTTTCGATTATGTGGTCAACAGGACCAACACCGACCATCGCCGAGGCGGCCATGCATCTCTGTCCCGCACAACCTGACATTGAAGCCGCGATATTTGTGGCGGCCATATCAGTATTTGCATCAGGCATTACTATTAAATGATTTTTAGCGCCTCCCAGTGCAGTGCATCTTTTAAGATTTGACGTTGCCCGTATGTAAACAAGTTTGGCAACCTTAGTCGAACCGACGAATGAAACTGCTGATATATCCGGGTGATCGCATATCGCATCAACAATCACTTTATCACCGTTAATAACATTGAATACTCCGTCCGGTAATCCTGCCTCTTTCAGCATTTCGGCAATATGGCTTGCAGTTACAGGTACTTTTTCGGATGGTTTCAATATCATACAGTTTCCGAGCACCAAAGCATTCGGGATTGTCCAGTGTGGGACCATGTGCGGGAAATTAAACGGCGCTATTGAAGCCACAACACCGACAGGAGCATAATCTATCCTGCACTCAACTCCGTTGCTTACCTCAAGAATTTCACCGGTGATTAACTGCGGCATTGAACATGCAAACTCGGTAAGCTCTATGCTTTTCTCTACTTCTGCTTTTGCTTCACTAAGCGTTTTTCCGTTTTCTATGTGTGTAATATATGCGAGATTATCGAGGTTCTTCTCCAATATGGTCTTATACCTGAAAAAAACCTGTGCCCTTTCTTTAATCGGTATAGCCGACCACGAAGGAAAAACAGCTTTAGCTGCGGCAACCGCTGTATCAAGTTCAGATTTTGAAGAAAGCGGGACTTTTGAAATTAGCTTCCCGTCGAGAGGAGATATCACATCAAGTGTTTTATTCTCAATATCTCTAAACTTCCCGTTTATGTAGTTTTTTGCTGTTTTGTAAATCAATTTATCCATGTCAAATAGTAATTATTGTTTATTTACGAAAGTATTAAGTGGCGCTATTATTTGATAAAATAACTAATAAAAAGACAAAATACTGCATTTAATTGATAAATAATATGGATAATTAATGTAATTAGAATATTTGCTCTTTACATATTACATATCCAAATATGGATTACGGCTAAAAGATGCTGGAAGGGCAATTTTTAAACAGTGTTGTGTATTAAAGTATATTCGTTTGAAAAGTTTTTATTTCTATGGAATTACAAGAAAATACATAGTATTGCAACTTCTTTTTTTAGGCGTTAATTGCCTCCGCTGTTTCAAAAAACCCCATTTTCGAACAAATTCTAACTTTTTTTCTGGCACGGGAATTGTAATATAAAAGATAAAATTAAACAACAAAAAAATGATAACAGCTAATAAAACATACGGAATTGACAAAAGTAAAAATATCTACGAAACAATAAAGAATATTGAGGATAGATTAACCTTTCTCTATGAAATGAGAATTCCTCACTTTGTCAATGCTTCAACTAACGGAAACTCTGTATCACACGCTGGTAACATAAAACAAGCTAACTCGATGAGCGATATTCGTCAATTTCTTGTCCTTAAGGGTTAGCACAAAAAAAAGCAATTTATTATAAAGGATTAAAAAAATGAGTGCATCAAAATACGTATCAGACAGAAACAAACCGGAAATCATAGACGGCAGGATAAAAGAGCTGGAAGACAGGATTAAATTTCTTTGCGAAAAACAAATCCCGCTTCTTATGAATTCTTTGGAAAAAGCAGAATCTGCTACACAGAGCGTAAACAGAAATCAAGAGTACAGAAATCTCAGCACTTCTGCGGAAAACAGAAATCAGCATATTCAAAAACCTTCGAAACCTTCCAATAATGTTATATGCAGTATTGAAGACTTTGATAATTTTGAAAATTCAGAAGACAGAGTATCAAAAAAGATACTTACCGCTCCGTCCGGACAAAATAAACCTGCAAATAGAAATAACGGAAAAAATGGAAGTACCGCTTTTAATAATCAAATGAATGGGAGTTCTGCTATGAACAATCAAAGAAACGGAAATTTAGCTTTGAACAATCAAAGAAACGGAAATTTAAATTTGAACAATCAAAGAAACAGAAATTTAAATTTGAACAATCAAAGATACGCGGATTTAGAAAATCTTAACACTACAAATTATCATGACGATCCATTTCAGGGATTAACGAATAATCGCTCTGCTAACTCTAAAAAACACGTCCCCAATAATATAAGAATTTTTACGATAATTTTTTTAATCGTTGTGCTTGGTTCGGTCGGATTTTTTATCTATAAAAACAGCACAGAGCCGAAGGATTTCAGAAGTCAGAATAAAACAAGCCAGGAAAGATTTCAAGTCAGCCTCAGCGATTTGAACGCAAAAGAAAAAGAGAATCCCCCTTTACGTACTTCCATCAGCAGTTCAGAAGATCTGCCCTCCGGAGTTACAGAAACTGATAAAGGATATCTCAATAGCAGGTATAATGCATTGTATTTAGCCGGAGCTGACGATAAAATCGTAATTCTTGAATCAACATGGAAAACAGAACAGGGAGCAGAATACAGATTACAGAGTCTTAAGAAGTCAGGACAATTTGAAGGAAAAGACATAAAGCTTTCTGCGGAAAAAGTTGGCACCGAGAATATTTACAAAATTTTTATAAGCGATTTTCCTTCCCTTCAGGAAGCAAATCAGAATATTATTAAATTTAATTTAAAATAGCCGCAAGGTTTAATTAATAGTTTATTATAGTAGAGGAAAAATTAGAATGAGCACAATAAAAAATAGTTCTGCAGACTTATCAGACAAAGGCAAACCCGGAAACATTGAAAATAAAATAAGAGAAATTGAGAACAGGATTAAGCGATTATATAACAAACAGGATGCGGACTCAACAGAACTTATTGAGGATCCTTCCGGAAAAGAAAACATGATTACGACGGGTGATATGAGAAATTCAGAGATTGCCGAAGAAAAATCGGAAAAGTCACTTGTTTTTGATGCTCCCTCTGCCTCCGAAACTATATTTAATAACGACAAATCTGCCGTAAAAAGAAAAAGTGAGTCATTACTCAAATCGCTCGATGAATTCGACCAGAGATTTGAGAATCTCGCCGTAAATATAAAAGAATCCGATTCTGAAAGAGACTTTTCTGCTGAACCGGAAAACGCTCTTCTAAACAAAGGAAAGGATGAATCTGAAAATACTGATTTGCAGAATGAAATCAATCTTCCTCAACAGCTCTTCGATTCCTTTTATCAGGAAAAGACTGAAAATACATCGGAGATTCATGACGAGAGTATTGTAAAAGACAAGCTCGAAATGATTGATGACCAAATCAATCAGATTAAAGACGGACTTTCTTCAATTGATACAGAAGACAGTACTTCAGAGCAGGATGCTCCAAAAAGTTCTCCTTACGTTTTACCGCAAGAGACAACTGATGAATCAGAAGATGAGATTATTCACAGAATTCATGAAGATGAGGAAATTTCGGAAAAAAGGTTGAATCAAAAACATGGACCTATAATGCTGAGACCTAAAGCAAAAAAAGCAGGGCTCTTCAACGATGTTAACCTGACAGAGGACTATGAACTTGGTTTCAGGTTTTATCAGCTCGGATTTAAAACCGGGTTTTTTAATGTTAAACTCGACGATCATGACGAATCTTCGCGGATTGCAACAGCCGAGTTTTTTCCGAACAAATTCTGGTCATCCGTTAAACAGCGCTCAAGATGGGTTGCGGGAATTGTATTCCAGAACTGGGCGGCGCATAAATGGAAAGGAAATCTTGCAACAAAATATTTCCTCTTTCGTGACAGAAAGTCATTCTTCAGCTTCTTCGGCGCTTTTCTATCCAATATTCTGCTTGTTTATTTGACGGTATCATTGGTTCTGAAAGCCTTAGGATATTACAACATGTATTCATTAGTCGGACACAGTTCGGTTTTATGGTACCTTATGATAGCTAATCTTCTTTTTATGGTTTCGAGACTTTCTCACCGGTTTATTTTTACATATAACTGGTATGGTCTGGATTACGCCTTTTTCAGTTTGTTCCGCCTGCCGCTTGATACAGTAGTCAACTTTTTTGCAATAGCAAGGTCTATGAGCGTTTACAGGAATACCATATCACAGAAAAAAGTTGTCTGGGATTCAACCAGCCATTATTAAAATTTTATTCGCCGAAAAAGGTTCATGTAGTATTTATTTATCATAATTCTTGTTATATTTGCCTGTATGAATATTGATAAAAACAGGAAATATATATTAATAATAACCCTCTCCGCATTATTTCTCTTTATACCTTTTTTAGGGTCTGTACACTTATTTGACTGGGATGAAATAAACTTTGCCGAATCGGCGCGTGAAATGCTGGTAACGGGAAATTACACACATGTCCAGATAAACTATGAGCCGTTCTGGGAAAAGCCTCCTTTGTTTTTCTGGTTTCAGGCGGCAAGCATGAAAATATTCGGTGTAAACGAATTTGCGGCAAGGTTACCAAACGCATTAACGGGGTTGATTACACTGCTTACTTTTTATTTCATAGGCAGACGACTGTACAATGAGCGGTTTGGTTTTCTGTGGGCTTTGTGTTATTTAGGTTCATTCCTGCCTCACTTATATTTTCACTCCGCAATCATTGACCCGCTGTTTAATTATTTTATCTTTCTTTCGATATTCTGGTTTGCTTCCTCTGTTAAAGAGCCGGAGAAAATCAGGTCTGCACGTTTCGCTTTTTACTCCGGTTTGTTCATAGGACTGGCAATACTTACCAAGGGACCGGTCGGACTGCTTATATTTTGTTTAACTGTTCTTATTTACTGGTCGTTTTTAAAATTCAGGCGAATAACTACCGTGCGGAATATCCTGATATTTGGATTCACGGCGTTTGCAGTGAGTTTTTTATGGTTCGGGATTGAAACATTAAGAAACGGGACATGGTTTCTTAAAGAATTCATTATATATCAGATTCGTTTATTCACTACTCCCGATGCCGGGCACGGACAGCCTTTTTATTACCATTTTCTTGTCGTCGCAATAGGTTGTTTTCCGATTTCTGTGTTAGCTATTATGGGCTTCGTTAAAAAGGAAACGGAAACGGAATATAATTTCACCAGGCTGATGAAAATACTGTTCTGGGTAGTAATGATATTATTTTCAATAGTAACGACTAAAATTGTTCATTACTCATCCTTAGCTTATTTTCCTTTGTCATTCCTCGCCGCAGTTTACCTGAAACAGATAACGGAAAACAATCTTCGTGTAAATAAGTTTATTTTAATTGCATTAATATTTGTCGGAACGATTTTTTCATTACTAATTACAGCTCTGCCTTTATTGTTTATGTATAAAGAGCATATATACGTATATTTAAAAGACCCGTTTGCCGTTGCCTGCTTACAAACACCGGTTACATGGGGCGGATATGAATTTCTTATCGGTATAATTTACCTTGTTTCGGTGATTTTCGCATTACTGCAAATATATTCGCGTAATTTATTGAAGGGTTTATATGTATTATTTTTTTCAACGGCAATTTGTATATCAGTTTTTCTTGCAGTTGTTGCACCAAAAATCGAGGAATATTCTCAAAAACCTGCAATTGAATATTTCCAGAAGCATGCGGGGGAAGACGTATATATGGTCCCGTTCGGATATAAAAGCTATGCACATTATTTTTATTTCCAGACACCGCCGAATCAAAATCCTTTATCAGCAGAAATTCAATGGCTTTTAAACGGTAAGACAGATAAACCTGTCTATTTTGTGGCAAAAGTTACGAAAGCAGAAGAACTGAAAAAATATACGGATATTAAATTTATCGGACAAAAAGGCGGATACGCTTTATATTTCAGGCCAAGGCAGTGAATTTGTAAACCGTAAGCAGTAAATAACAGTTATTCTTTTTTCCGCCCGGAATAAATTAATAAAAATATAGCTGTAAAAACAGAAAGAGCCCCTGTTACACGTATAATGAGCGTTCGCGCAGAATTAACTGACGGCTGTATTATCTCCGTATTTTTTTCATACCTGAACACCGGGTTCAGATAATAAGTATAACCTTCGCAGACCGCTACTGTTCTTATATAAGTATCGGTCTCAGAGAATTTATATGAGGCTGTATCCGAGTTTAATACTTCTTTTTTTACTATCCCGCCCTGCCCCACAAAATAAATCACAGGAGCTTTCCGGTTTAATTTAATTTTTATATATCCCGATGAATCTACATCAAATGCCGTGATTACTGGCAGTGTTTTTAAAAGAGCTGTTTTTGAACTTAAGGATTCATCTTTACCCGTATGCTTTACTCCTATGGATTTTCCGGCTTTCAGCGATTTCATTAAATCTGACTGACTTTTCGACGGACTGTTAATCAGTGTAAATCCTTCCCCGACTTCAGTAGGCTTTTTTATATTGTGTCCGTCGTCACCGGCTAACAAAAAAACCTTATGTCCGTTTGAGAGAACTGTGTCAAAATAATCCAGCATGATTCTTTCGTGACGAATAATCTCTATAAGGTCATAATTTGTAAGATACTTTATGTCTCCAAAACTGAAAGCATTTACCATGCTCGGATGAGCAACGGCAATATAATTTCTATCGCTTTTCAGATAGTTGATCATAAATTGCTTCTGATTAACGTTCTGAATAAACGGAATGTAAAACCATTTCACACACGAATCTCCGAAAACCAGATAATGACTCTTACTAAGAGACAAGCTGTATTCATAAACCATAGCATCTGATTCAGGATTTACTAACATGTAATCGGATATACCAATTATATCGTAATTAAGTTCTTTGTAAGTTTTTTTTATATCCTCAACTGTGCTCTCTTTACCGCTTGTCATCCCCGACCATGCATTCGAGTGCTCGTGGAAATTTGATTTAAGCCATTTATTCGAATCAATACCTGCGTATGGATTATAGAACAGGTTTCCTTTGAAAGGCTGAGGCTCGGTAAAATTATAAACCGGGGGAATAAGATACGGAATACCTAAAACCAGAAAAACGGCAACAAAAAAATATTTAAAAACGGATATTATATGTCTCAAAAAAGTTCTGCCTTAATCAACTAATTCTTCATAACACGGCCAAGCGTATCATATAATTTCTCCCATGCCGCCTTTGTTTTTACGTCAAAATCACTTCCGAGCTCGGAACCGATAGTTTCAACCAATAAATTCCCGAATTCTTTGTAATATTCATCTTTTACTCCGTATTCCCGGTGTCTTCTTCCCAGTTCCTGAAGAGCCGGAATTATTATCTGAGGATTATTTAAACCTTCAACTACGGTTTTCACCATTCTCATCAATGCGCCCGACTGCTCTTTAATATCCCCTTTGAACAATTCAGCCATATCCGTGTGTTTTTTGAACAAATTCGCGTAAAATTTTTCACCGGTAGTCTTTGACTTCAGCGTCATTAAATTCCAGCTCATTTGAATGAGACGGATCTCCTCTTTTGTCAAATTGTGTTCCATATTCTTGTATTATATTTATTATCTGAATCTATTAATATATACCTAATACGCATAAATATCAATAAAAATTCCTGTTATTTCATAAATATGAGTATTTGCATTTATAATTTCCATTTTTAATATACTCCCTGTTTCTTATCTTTACTTTCTTTTACGAACTTAACCAACAGATATTTTGTTTTAAATACTGATAAGTTAGATTTTTATATGCGCTAAAGCCGGAATTATTTCTTAATTTTTAATTGCAGAAGGTAGTATGGATAAAACTGTTTCAGGTAACGATAAGGACTCTCCAAAGTATAACAAAAACGAAATTCTATCCGATTATAAACTTGTTAATGAAAGCAGACAGCTGAGTATTCTCGGTAGAAAAGAAACGCTTATGGGGCGGGCGCAATTTGGTATTTTCGGAGACGGTAAAGAGCTTGCTCAGATTGCAATGGCAAAAGTTTTTAAAAAAGGTGATTTCCGCTCGGGATACTACCGCGACCAGACTTTTGCGTTTTGTACGGGAATGTCCGATGCAAAACATTTCTTTTACCAGTTATACGGCGATACCGACGTCTTGAAAGAGCACGCATGCGGCGGACGCTCTATGAATAATCATTTTGCCACCCGCCTGCTTGATAATAACGGTAAATGGAAGAATTTAACGGAGATGAAAAATACATCTTCAGATATTGCGCCGACTGCCGCTCAGATGCCGCGCCTCCTCGGACTCGCTTATGCTTCAAAACTTTACAGACATAATCCCGGACTTGCGCATCTGAAAGAGTTTTCTGTTAACGGAAATGAAGTTGCTTTCGGCACAATCGGCAATGCAAGTACAGCCGAAGGTCCTTTTTTTGAGACTGTGAATGCCGCCGGAGTTCTTATGGTTCCTCTTGCAATTTCTATATGGGATGACGGTTTCGGTATTTCCGTGCCGAATATTTATCAGATGACAAAATCGAATATATCCGAAATTCTGGGCGGCTTTGCTTACGACGAAGAAAAAGGTCAGGGATATATGATATACCACGTGCCCGGATGGGATTATGAAAATCTTATACACACTTATAAAGCAGGTATTGCGATAGTACGCGAAAAACATATCCCCGCAATTTTTCATATTACCGAAATGACACAACCTCTCGGGCACTCCACGAGCGGCTCGCACGAGCGGTATAAAACTAAAAACCGTCTGCAATGGGAAAAGGAATATGACTGCATCTCTCAGTTCCGGAAATGGATACTCGGCAAAGGAATAGCAACGGAAGGAGAACTGAACGATATTGAAGAAAACGCAAAATCAACGGCGAAAAAAACTCAGACGGAAGTGTGGAGTGATTTCATTGCGCCTATAAGAAAAGAGCGCGAAGCCGCTAATAAAATCATACTCGAAACCGCGCCATCAAGTCCGGCGAAAGCCGAACTTGAGAAAATCGGCAATACTTTAATCCGCTCGACTGAAATTGAAAGAAAAGTCATCGCGGCCGCAGTATTCGAAGCGCTCACTGTTACACGCGGAGAAATATCACCGGCACGCGTAAATCTTAACGAATGGTACAATAATTACCTTAAAGAAAACGAAAATCGTTTTAATACATATTTGCACAGCGTCTCGGATGAAAGCCCTATGAAGGTCAATGAGGTTAAACCCGTATATGACGAAAATTCAAGAGTGGTGGCGGGACGTGAAGTTCTGCTCGCTTTCTTCGATGAAGCATTCAAACGAGACCCGAGAATATTCGCCATAGGTGAAGACGTAGGACAACTCGGCGACGTTAACCAGGGTATGGCAGGTCTTCAGGCAAAATACGGAGATATAAGGATTACTGATACGGGTATCCGCGAATCAACCATAATGGGACAGGGAATTGGTGCCGCTCTGCGCGGACTGAGACCCATTGTCGAAATTCAATATCTCGATTATTTGTTCTATGGACTTCAGATTCTTACGGACGACCTCGCTTCTCTGCATTACCGCACACACGGCGGGCAGAAAGCTCCCGTGATTATACGCACACGCGGACACCGTTTGGTTGGTATTTTCCATTCAGGCTCGCCGCTGGGAACTATCATTAATTGCCTGCGCGGTATTCATATATGCGTTCCGAGAAATATGACACAGGCGGCAGGATTCTACGGCACACTTCTTAAGGGCGATGATCCGGGAATGGTTATCGAGCGCCTCAATGCTTACCGCTTAAAGGAAAAGCTTCCTGTTAACGTGGCAGAGCTTGCTTTGCCTCTCGGAGTACCCGAAGTTCTTGAACATGGTGATGATATAACTATCGTAACTTACGGCGCTACGGTTGATATCGTCCGGACGGCGGCAGTTAAACTCCGCGAAACAGGCATAAACACAGAAGTAATAGACGTGCAGACTTTACTGCCGTTTGACAGATTCGGAATAATTATTGAGTCGCTTAAGAAAACTAACCGTGTTTTATTTGTTGATGAAGATGTTCCCGGAGGAGCAAGCGCTTATATGATGCAGAAGGTCGTTGATGAGCAGGGCGGATATCAATATCTCGATTCCAAACCGCGATGTCTCTCTGCAAAACCGCATAGAACACCGTACGGAGTTGACGGGGATTATTTCTCAAAACCAAGCGCCGAAGATGTGTTTAAGGAAATTTATCTGATTATGAACGAAGCTGATTCCGGAAAATATACTTTGTTTTTTTAAATACCGGTGAAATAAGAGCGATGGTTTCCCTTCTTAGCGCCTGATTAATTTTTATTTTGAGCGGTTAACTATATATATACCCGCTATAACGATTATCATTCCGGCGTAATGAAGAAGTTGAAGTTTTTCGCCGTCTATCAGCCCCCATAAAACAGCAACAAACGGAATGAGATATGTAACGGAACTTGTAAATACGGGGGTTGATAATTGCAGGAGTTTATTGTACAGTATTAACGCAAATGCCGTTCCGATAACTCCGAGAATCGCAATGCAGATGAGTGATTCAATCGCCTGCGGAGAGTTTACGACCCTGCTGATAAAATCCGTACTGAAAAGAATTATAAGCGCAATCGGTCCGACGGAAAACAATGCGAGCGCCGTAAGCGCAACTGCGCCGGTGTCAGGAAAATTGGATTTAACAAGGTTTATTGATACGGCATACATCATTGTTGCCGCCACAACAAACCACACATAGAAATTCATGTTTCCAAGCCCGCCCGTATCGCTCACGAAACTCAGCCCTATGCTCCCGATAAAAGCAAGCAGAAGACCGATAATCTGCATCGTTCTGGTTTTATGAAAGAAAAACAATGCGGATATAATAAGCGTAAATATCGGCGTTAGCGCATTCAGAATTCCAGTAAGTGAACTGCTGAGCTCCGTTTCGGCAAACGCGAAGAATATCGCCGGTATAAGACTTCCAAGCAGTCCTATCAGAGGGATGATTTTCCATTTCTCTTTCGGCACTTCCCTTATGCTTTTTAATGTATATGGTATCATTGCAATAAAAGCGAATGAAATTCGCGCCGTGCCAACCTGCAGGGGCGTAAAAGCACCGAGACCTTTTTTTATAAGTATAAATGAACTGCCCCAGATCAGTGCGAGTATTGCGAGCAATATCCACGCAAGCGCAAAATTTTTCGGCGGTTCGTTTTTAAGTATTTTTTGTCTCAATTAATTATTTTTGTTTTTAGTGTTTTACTGTAATTAGAAAAATGTGTGGATAAAAAATTATCACTAAAAATACGATTTTGCTTTTATTATCAAAAAGTCCTTCTCTGTGTAACTCTGCGTCTTCCCTGCCTGCGGCAGGCAGGTCTGTGAACTCTGCGTAACTTCATTTTATTACACAGAGCTATTCAATATTATAATACAGCCTGTTGTTTTTGTATTATTAAAATCAGAATTCATTTATTAAACCGAAATGTATTTTCCCGTCAAGAAAACTGTCACCTTTTCCGAGTCCGTAACTTACTCCCACTATTCCGAGAGCCGTTTCGAGCCTGATACCAATTCCGTATCCGTACAGAAATCCTTCCTGTTTATCTATTCTATTCACAGGGTCAGCGTCACGGTAATAATATCCCGGGTCAAAAAATACATGCGCAAAACTTTTCCTTGCGAATGCGTACCTGAACTCTATCGTGCCATAAGTAAATTTTGACGCCCTGAACTGATCATCCCGATATCCTCTGATGTTTTTCATTCCTCCTACCTTATATAAATCGTTATCTTCAAGCTTATCGGAGGTTACCTGCCCGAGAAACATCTTAACTAACGTTGACTGCCTGCTGAAGAATGAGAAATAGACCTCGAGGTCCATGGAATATTTCTGGACGGAGAAAATCTGATTGGATGAGCCGGGAGGGGAATTTGCCCTGATATATATATTTTTATTCCCGTAAGAATAAAAAGCCCTGTAAACAATTCCGCTCTGCGGTATGTATATGTTTTCCCGGCTGTCATATTTAATATCGGCGCCGGTGTAAAGTATTTGTGAATCAGAGACAAAAAGCACCTGCGTAGTATCATCAGTCGGTATTACTCTGTCTATGCCTCCGCTGAAACCAAGTGTAAATCTGTCAGAAAGAAAAATATCGCCTTTTAAATCAAATTTTCTCCGTGTATAGCTTGTATCCTGAAGACGCTGTAAAAAACTAAGCTGAGCGTTCAGCGGCAATGAAAAAGCGTATGGCTCAACATATCTGAATTCAAGTTCCTGTGTTGACTTTGTTTCCTGCTGCCAGCGGGCGTCAACCCTGCGCGCTGTTCCGAATATATTTCTGAAAGATAAGTTAACCAAACCCGTAAAATATCCGTTTCCTCCTTCGACGGCAGGAGGCACGTAACCAATTACTCCGTCAAATGTGTTCGCTCTGCCTTCTTTAACCTGTATAAGAAGACCTGTTTCGTTCTTGCTCTTTATTGTAAATATCTGCGGGTCGTCAACTTTTTCGAAAATATTCAGTTTTTCCAGACGCAGTTTCATTTGCTGTAAAGCATCCCTCGTAACGGTCTTATCATTTCTCAGCTTCAGCTCACGTATAATAACATCTTCATCCGTATCCTCATTACCCCGTATTTTTACATTATCAATTTTTACTCTTTTTTCTTCTTTGATGTTAATTGATAAACTGATTTTCTGAACACTGCCGTCTTTGTAAATAGAAACATCCTCGATTTTAGCTGTTGCAAACAGATTGCCCTTTTTTTCATATAAATCCAGAAGGCTTTTAATATCATTATTCAGGGCGTTGTCATTAAGAATATCACCCGTTCTTGTTTCAAATATAGTCAATATTTCAGAGTTTGATACAAGATTGTTTCCGCTTATAATAATTTTCCCGATTTTAATCTGCTCACCTTCACTGACTGAAATACTGATGTCAACATAAGATGAGTCTTTATTATACAGCACTTCTGACCCGGTAATTTTTGCCGTTAAGAATCCGTTTTGTCTGTATTTTTCCCGGATTGATTTAAGGTCGGTATTAAACTCAGCGGAAGTAAAAATTTTATCAGGCTTCAGACTCATAGAATTCAGCAGGTCATTTGCCGAAAAGAAGTTGTTTCCTGAAAAGCTTATTGAGCTGACGATGGGCAGAACATTTTTTTGCGGGCTTGCCGCGGAACAAGATACGAAGAACAATATGATAAATATTTTTATCGGATGCTTAAACATAAAAAAAGGGGCTGAAAAAGCCCCTCATATATTTATAGCCGTTGTTTACTTCGAAAAATTCTTATTGTTTGTGTGTGTTTTACCGTTTCCTTTTTTTTCGGAAGCCGTCGCTCCGGAGAACTTTTTTTTGCGTTCCGGCATACCAGCCGGTATACTGAAATCAAGTTCCTTCCTGCGCCGTACTATTGCCAGCACAAAACCAATGAACATTATACCCACGCCCGTCCAAACTATATCAATAAACGGTTTAACAGATGCCGCAAGCACAAGTGTTTCCTCTTTGACGCCTCCGTTTTCAGGCTGTATAGCATCAGCCGAAAATTCGGACGGTTGTTCAAGACTCACAGGCGACAAGTATAAATCGGTCGTGAATTTAACAAGCTTCATATCCGGATTTTTCATAATACCATTAGTAAACTGGCTGATGTACATCACCGGGCGCATTATCATTTCTTTATTGTCTTTTTCAACTTTTATGTTGAAATAATACATCGTATCGCGTTTATTGTTCGCGTCCATGAACGGCGTAACACCGGTGTAAGTAAACGTGTATCCCAGGGTCTCTTTCGGTTTGTTCATTTCAAGCGAAATATTTGCTTCTTCGCTGTACCTTCCCGAGCCTATAACACCGAGGAAAAACAACGCAAGCCCTATATGGGCAAGCTTTCCGCCGAAGTTAAGTTTACCGCTTTTAGCAATTCTCGTCGCAAGCCGGGCGTTAACAAAGAAAGCAAATAATGATGTAAATGCGAAAACCATGTAGAGCGGATCTCTTAAGCCGATAACAAAAAGTATTATCAGCGCTATCACCGATAAAACCGCCGGAAGAATAATGTTTAACAGAAGTTTTTTTGTGTCGGTTTTTTTCCATTCCATATACAGTCCCAGCCCCATTGTAAGCATAAGAAGAATAGCAACAGGGAAATTCATTCTGTTATAAAAATCAATTTCTATTTTACCTTTTGATATAAGCGGCCAGCTCGTCCCCGTAAATATTACCGCCGCAGAAACGCATAAGAGCAGAGTGCCGATAAACAGAAATGACTCTTTCGAAAGAAATACGCTCGGCTCTGTTTTATTTGTGGTCTTCAAACTCCTGAACCTGTAAACTATGGCAATTATTGAAATTATAACAAATGAAGAAATAAAAAGTACAAGCGCGAGATATACTTCGGTGCCCGGGTCAACAAATGCGTGAACCGACGAATCGCCCAGTATTCCGCTCCGCGTTAAAAATGTAGAATATAAAACAAGCAGAAATGCAAGTATATTCAAAACAAGATTTGTTGTTTTGTAACCTCCGATTTTTTTCTGAGCCAGCATCGTGTGAAGTCCAGCAACGCTGATAATCCACGGGATAAGAGATGAGTTTTCCACCGGGTCCCAGCCCCAGTATCCGCCCCATCCTAACACTCCGTAAGCCCAGTAACCGCCCATCATTATGCCAAGCCCTAAAACCCCTCCCGCGAATAAAGTCCATGGCAAAGAATATTTTATCCAATCGTCATACTTGTTCTTCATCAGAGCACTTATCGCAAATGCGAAGGGAGCCGTAAGCGCCGCAAACCCAAGAAATAAAGTCGGCGGATGTATTGACATCCAGAAATTCTGGAGCAGAGGATTCAGACCGCGTCCTTCGGGCGGAGTGAAACCGAATTCAACTTCCTTTGGAAATGCTTCCCAGATGTAATTGAAAGGAGTTTTTAATATCAGTATTAACGTGAGAAAACTCAGTACAAGCGTGAATATTGACATTACCTGAGGTTCAAGTCTGTTTCCTTTTGATACGTAATTAAGAAGAAATATTCCCATAACCGCCGTCATCAGTGCCCACAACAGGAAACTGCCTTCCTGACCGGCAAAAAAGGTAGATATCAAAAGCGGCAGCTGAAGATCCGTACTGCTCTGCTCCCATACATAAGCGAACTGAAACTGGTGCGACAATATCAGGTATAAAAGATATACAGACGCGGTAATTATTCCGATGGATGTAATATGATAAAACATCCTGCCGATATTTAAATATTTTTCCTTCCCGAGATGGACCATGAAAAAACTCACCATCGAAACAATTGACGCTATGAAAGCGGCGTATATAAGTATTTTACCTAACATAAAATAATTTTAATTTTTAATCGTTGTAAATGTTAAACTTAACTCTTAACTCTTAACTCTTAACACTTGTCAATGCTACATATTTTTATTCTTGCTCTTAACTTCATCACCCGTACCTTCGTATTTTGAGGGACATTTTGTGAGAATATCTTTTGCATAGAATATATCTCCTTTAACTCTTCCTGTCGCCACGATTGATTCAGCAATGTCAAAGTTATTCGGTTTTGCTCCTTCAAGGATAATTTTCATTTCCATGTTCTTATCATCCTTCATGTAAAATGTAAATGTATTGCTTCCGGCATCATATTTTATTTCTTTATCCTTTTGCACGACGCCTTTAATCTGTACTTTTTTCAAATTCTTCTGCGCATTCTGGAAATCAGTGTATTCAATTTTATTGCCCATAAAAGAGAAAAAACCTACGGTTGCGAAAACTACTATAACTATACCCGCAATAATAAATTTAATGTTCTTTGTCAATCTTTTCCCTCTCCTTCTAATTTTTTAAGATTTCTGTCAACTTTAAACGTGAAGTAAAAAAGCCCTGCCCAGATAATCAAAGATATCAGCAGAACAATATACATAGCGTTTTTTTCGAGAAATTCGTACATGCTAATTATTTTTTAATTCTGAATATTTTAATTTTAACTTTTCAATCCTTATCTTTATATTCAGCATCCAGAAGAAATAAAGAGTGAAACTCGCGAGTGAGAACATGAATACCGAAAACATAACAGGGTTCATGTTTATCCTGCCCTGTGAGTTCACAATTGTGTCTTCAGGGTGAAGAGACTCTACAAGCCGCGGCATAATGAATACAAAAAACGGTACAGTAACAAATGCTATTATCGAATATACAGAGCTGAGTTTGGCTTTTTGCTCAGGATTCTCAATTGCAGACCTGAGCGAAAAATATGCACCGTAAATCATAAGCAGTATGAATATTGATGTCTGGCGCGGGTCCCAGTTCCAGAATGAACCCCAGTTAAATTTCGCCCAGAGTGAACCCGTAACAGTCGCAAGTATCGAAAAAAGAAACCCGATTTCAGCCGCAGAAAAAGCCCGTATGTCATATATGATTTCTTTCCTCTTAAGATACTTTACTGAATTTATCATTGATATCAGAAAAGCCAGTACCGCTACCCATGACATCGGCACGTGAAGATATATAATCCTCGCTTTATCGCCGAGTCCCGGAATGAAAGGTATCGGCACAATCGTCGTGCCGATAAGCACAATGGTTATTGATATAAAGATAATTATTTTAAGATATGTCTTCAAATATTAATTATTTTTTATTCTCAGTCCGTCGGTATAGGCTTACCCATCATTGTATATATTTCTTCAATTTGCTTTTTATTCCTGAGGGCTTCGACATTCGATGCATCAAGTTTTATAACTCTGTTAAAATGCTTCAAAGCCGGTTTGTATTTTTCCTTCGGAGGAACATTCGCTTCAAACATCAGATAATTCCCTGCTGCCATGTGTTTTGATATAAGTTCTTTCTTTTTCGCTTCGTCGGGATTATTTCCGGATTTTTTGTCCAGTTCCCACGCCGCATCAGATATTTCTTTCGCCTTAGGGTCTTTTCCGGATTCAGTCTGTGCATCCATATTTTCCGTTCCGTCTTTCATAGTCTGGTCACCACCCGGCATATTGCCTTTCGTATGCGGATTTTCCATCTGTGTCGTGTTTTTATTCGTTTCGGGCACGCTTTTCTTCTCTTCCATTTTTGAACATCCGGCAATTAACATAACTGCGAATGCGATAATAAATAACTTTTTCATAAAAATATTTATTGTGTTTAAATTATTAAATTTTGAAAATAAATATACATAAAATAAAAACTATTTTATCTGTAAATATAACAAATTAATTAACTTATAGGTTTCATATTAAGTTGTTGATTATACATTCTTTATATATCTCAATGTTCGGATTTTTATTGTTAAAAAAAATCCCGCCCGGGTATTGCCCGAACGGGACGGATTAATTAAAACAAAACTGTAAATTATTCCTCGTGAAAATTAATTTTTCCGTTTATGTGGAGTGATTTATTGATGAATTGTCCAGAAGAATTAATTACTGCTGCGTGGCATTCATTGCAATCATCCTCATCAGGATGATTTCCACCAGGTCTTGGATCGCCCGTTGATGGATTGCCGTGACAGGTTCCGCATCTGCCGCTGTTTGGATCTATAAACGTCGGAGTGTTAGTCAGATTGCCGTTCCTGAAATAACCGTGACAATATGCAGTTGAACATGTCTGTGTTGTTCTGTTCCAAACAGGATTAGGCGTTACTCCACTGCCCCATCTGGTTTTTGCAAGTGTTCCGAAGATTACCCTCGCGATATTCAGACTGTCGTTATAAATGTGATTTGTATCCGAGAATGATGTAACAGGTTTATGACATTCACTGCAGGCAACTCCGGCTGAGATCCTTTTTGATGAGTCGGGCGACATGTGTACGTCATGTGCGCCAACTCCCGTCTGTGTAGACAGTGTATTGCCGCTCAGGGCTTTAGGCGGCCAGGTGTATTGCGGGCTGCCGTGGCAAGTATTGCACCCCTCAGGTCCCTGAGGGTGACAGTTGTAACATGATGTGCCGGCACTGCCGCCATTATAATCATTTCCGTGGCAGGATTTACACCCGCTCATATCCCAGTTCGCGGAAGATATTACATCGCCGTGAAAATTATCAGACGCCGGGTTTATCCATCCCGTACCGTGAAATCCGAAATCGGGAGCGACTGTGGCATTGTTATCTATCTTGCTGCAGCCATAGACGAATGTCATTATAATCGTTATGACCGGTAAATAATAGCTTAGAATTTTTTTCATATTAAATTAAATTATTTACTTGATTTTCCGTGACAGTAACCGCAGAATCCTATACCGGGATTTCCGGTCGGTCTTGCGTTTGCGTCAACATGACAAGTGAAGCAAATAGATCCCTGAGTATTGTGCCAGTTGCCTTTTTCATCTCTCATGAATCCTGTTTCGTGAGTTTTTGGGTTAGTTCCTTTTATTCCGTCGTTATCTATGTGACATTTAACACAGGTAGGATCGCCCCCCTGTACGCTGTGACAACTTTCGCAGGATTCTATATCTTTCCTGCCAAGTTCCGCATGAAGCCCGCCGCCTGTATTAACACCATAAGTGACAAATTTCGGCTGAAGGTGACTGCCGGGTGCGAATCCTGTCTGCAGGTTTCCTCTGTTTTGATGGCATGATGCGCAAAACTGGACCGGGTCGTGACAGCTTTTACATTCGAAGCTCTTTTGACCTGCGTCAAGTCCGTGTGTAAACTGATAATTCAACGAGTGTACGGTTGTCAGCTTCTGAAGGTTCTCCCTGTCCGTCCTTGTGGCAAAATCTTTTGTGTAATAAGGCGCATAAAAATTCTTCGGGGTATTTTCACCCTGATATTTGACCGGCTGATGACACGCTTCACAGAAATAGGACGAGTGACACATCATGCAGTTATCGTTCTGTCTCCCAGTCGAAGCGTCGTAAACGAGTTTATGCTCGTTAAGGAAATTTGAATTCAGGTGATTTACGGGCTTCAGGTTTGTAAGATTCGTATGACAGGCTTCGCAGTTATTCACAGCCGTCTTTGAATCGTGACATGTGTAACAGGATTCCATTTTCGGGAAACCCGACGCTGATTCACCTGCGTATTTCACTTTTTCTATTCCGGTATGGCAGGTCGTGCATTCCATCTTCTTTCCGACGTGGAACTTGTGAGAGAAATTCAGCTCTTTGCCGGATGAACCAAGGCTTTTGTAAACACCGTCGTAATGACAAAGTTTACATTCTTTCTGATCTTTTACGTCGTGACAGCTTGCGCATTTTTCCATTTTGGGATTCAGGTTATCTGTAGCTTTTCCTGATTCCAGCGCCGCTCCGTGACAGTCTTTACACGTCAGTCCCGCATCTTTTATGTGCAGTGCATGGTTGAATTTTATCACATCCTTATTGCTTTGAATCTCCACAAAAAAGTTTTGCGACTGCGTGAAGATATTTTTTAAGCTCCTGCTCTTTGTCATATACGCAGTGAGCGATATGAAAAGCAAAGCGCAGGTTAAAAACAGAATGTAAAACTTTTTTAGTCTCATTGTTTCGCTGTTATATTTTTTGTATTTTTTGTCATTCCAAAAAGTTCTGTTTTTCCCTTACTCTTCTTAAAGTTTTGAGAATAGCCAGTAATTAAATCCCACAAGGAACCTTGTATCGTACTTATAAACGTCATTTACTAAAACCTGTCCCTGTCCGTCAATAGATATGCGCGGGTCAGGCCTCCATGTTAACCCCAGAATTCCGCCTAAAGCAGTCGCTCTGGAATCATCATACTTTCCGAGTTTGTAGCCAGTGTAGTTCAGGTTAGCCGAGAAAGTAAGTTTCGTCTTAATGAGTTCATGGTTAATATAACCATAAATACCCTCCGCTTCACCCGTATATCCCGTGTATTTCGTAAATGACAATCCGAAAATAGAATTACCGGCGCCTAATTGTATCTTGAGCGAATGATCTCCGTCATAAAGCACATCAGCGACTCTGCCCGAAAGATTAATATCTGATCCGAGAAATTTAGTAATATAATCAAGCCCACCTTCTACTTCCTGATATTTCTTATGCTCGAAAACCCAGAACATCGAATTGTAACTTATCTGCGGTCGCGGTATGTGTAACCCGCAGATAACCTCAGATTTTTCATAAGCTCAAAGTTTCCGTTGAATTCACCCCGAATGAATTTCTTCCTGTTGACATCAAAATATCCTCTTCCGTACAGGTTATGTTTCTTCATTAACCTGTAATTGGCGTCAATGCCAGCAACCTGATCTGCCTTTGAATCGGTCTCTATCAGTACTGTTCTTGTGTTGAACAGACTGTCAGGCCTCAGAGCGTAATAATCCGGATTCTTTCTGTTTTTATTCGCGTAACTTAATCCCAGCGTAAGATCCTTTACACCGTAATAAAGGAATTGCCCGCCTGCGAGAAAGTTTTCTTTCAGCTGTAAATATTTTTCAAATTCATAACTGAGCGGGGATAAATATCCTCCGTAACCGATAAACTGGTATTCCTTGTTCTTTCCCAGCTTTAACTTTAAGTATAAACCGTCTATAGTGCCTTTACCGGAACCCGCCGAAACATACTGCCTCCCAAGCTTCAAATCTAATGCATCGAAGAGATTACTCCCCTTTATCATCATATTGTACAATCTGTAATTGAATCCTTTTCCTGCACGGTTTGTTACATCTTCGTCAACCTGTGTAAATGTTGTAAATGTCCATTTTTTATAGTTAACGTCGAACATAAGATTCTGGTAACCCCTGAGATGAGTAGTATAAGTCGGAGCAGTACCTGATATTGAAACTAAGGAATCAAGCCTTTGCCAGCTGTAAAAATATGTACTGAATCTGAAATTTATCGTCTGAGCCTGCAAAAAGTTCTGCGTCAATGCTGTAAGAGCAAAGATAAATATTATAACTATTATTCGTAGATGTTTCATAATAAAAACTTTTTTTAAAATTTGTGTTTGCCTGAAAAAGTTCCGCTCACTTAACACTTATTTCAAATGTCAAATGTTAAATGTTATATTTCAAATGTTAAATATTTACACTTAACATTCAACTTTTAACACTTAACACTTAACTTTTAACACTTAACTTACGGTTTTGCGTGTTTAATTTTCGCCCACATTTCGTCGAAATTGAACGGCTTCGCCGTCGGACTTTCGGAATTGTGGCATCCTGTGCATAAAGAGGCTATGTCCGACGGAACAATTAGTCCGTTTTCAATGGCTTTCGGTTTGTCTTTCATGATTGACATAGCTTTATACTCGGAACCGGCGCCGTGACAGCTTTCGCATTGCACGCCCTGTGCCTTATCAAAGGAATCTGTAAGTTCTGCGGGATTGATGTCTTTTCCAAGAACGTGACATTTTATGCAAGCCGGTGTTTCGGATGCTTTCGTGCTGAATCCCTTGTCCTTTGCAATCTTATCGGCAGCTTCTGATTCCAGTGTTTTCCATGCTTTTGCATGGGCTGAGTTCTGCCAGATGTCGAGTTGTTTACCTGCCGCATCGGATTTATGACACGTGACGCATTTGCTTACGCCGACATACTTGAAGTCACCCGCGCTGTGCGACTGAATTGTCGAAGAAAATAACACAAAGAAAAGTACTGCACAAACAGCTACTGAAGCCGTTACGAATACATTTTTTTTCATAAGTTTTCTTTTAGTTTAAGGTTTAGTGAAAAGTAATGATTTTACTTTTAAATATCAAAATATTAATTTAAATAATCTGTATGTTTTTATCTTTCATTTTTTCTAAACTGAATTACCGACCGTATTAAATTTACTTTTATCCTGCAACAAAAATATTACTTGTTCAGTTTGCTCATTTTTGATTTCTTCTCCGATAAAAGATCAGAAACCAGTCCGTAATTGTGAACGTAAATACTCGGAGCTGAATTAATTTTCACAAGAAGTTTCTTCGCTTCCGCCACTTCGTTTTTCTGGTCATCGCTCAAATTTGCTGTGTTCATCTTTGATATTTCACTGTTAATAGCACCCGTAAGATTCTTTATATCGTTTTTCCACTCACCTGTCATTTTTTCGTAATCGGCATCGTGACATTTAGCGCAAATCTTACTGTCCGGTTTCAGTACTTTATCGTTCGACAGGTGACAGTCAACGCATCCGACTCCTCCTGCTTTCATCATATCGGGCGTGTTTTTATTCATGAAATTACCGTTAAAAACCTGAACCTGGAACGGGTGGCATTTATTGCACACGTCGTTTGTCTTTGCCTGTGAATGGTGGCAGTTATTGCAGTTTTCTTTTGTAATTATTAATTCCCCGTGCTTATTTGCGTTCGAGTGGCACTTCGTGCATTCAATTTTTTCCTTAGCGATATGCCGGTTATGAGAAAAGTTCATGTTAAACTTCTTTACCGTAATATCCTGAATTCCGGAGTGACAGTTATAACATTCATTCGGTATATATTCCGAACTCGACTTGAATTCCGGAAGTTTCTTCGCCGAACCTATAAGCGTTAACGCCTGATTCATCAGCCCGTAACTTCCTATAAGAAGTTTGTCGGCGAACTGTACATTATGAACACTTTTGCCTATTTCAACTATTTTGATGTTATGCTCGGCTTCATTGAGTTTCTGAAGCGCTTCGGTTTTCTTATCGCTCTTAGTTGCGTTCACAATTATTTTTGCGGTGTTATAAATTGATTTAATCGTTCCGAGTCTCTTAACCGATGAAGTTTCCCATTGCTTTACAAGATTTCCGTATCCTTCACCGTGGCATTTATCACAGGATTTTTTTTCTGCTTTATCAGTAGTGATATTCCTCTTGTCAAGTTCGTGAAATGTGTGGCATCCTTTGCAGTTAATTCCGCTCAGGTACATCGAGCTCGGCATTTTTTCCACATTAAACCCGTTCTCGCCTGAGTATAAATTAACCTGCGAAGAGTGGGCATTCGTATGACAACTGACGCAATCAGGCGGTGCGTTCGGATCAATTTTTTCGATTTTGTGTTTTATGGGCGAGTGGCACATCAAACAAGATACCGAATGTTTCACTATATGCGTGCTGTGTATAAATTCTGTATCGTCGTATTTGTCAATTCTCTCATTTTCAAAATGGCACTGGTAACATCTTTCTTTTCCCACATCGCCGTTTCCGGATATAACTTTATTATGACAACTATTACACTGAATATCATTTTTAACGACAATATTGTGATTGTACCTCAGGCTTGCTAATTGCTCCTCCGTCTTGTGTTTCCAATCGTGGCATTTTGTGCATTCTGTAAGTTTATCATATTTATGTTCAGGGTCATCAGACTTTTTAAAGTGACAGTTAAAACATGTTGTGGTTGTAACCTGTATGTGAGAACCCTGCACAATCTGAGAGTGACAGCTCGTACACTTCAGTGTTTTCCCCCTTTTTTGCCCCGTAAGATGATTCTTATGACTGAAAGAAATCCCACCGAAATCATAAGTCGTATCGTTAGAAGCTTGCCTGTCATGACATCCGGATTTCGAACATGTATTATCCGGAATGTCTGCCCATGGTTTTCTTTTTTTGTAAGACCTTGAAACATAACTTACTATCTGTACCAAACCATTCATTTTTCCTTTTATCTTACCTGAAAGTCCAGGCTCAAAATGACATTCCACGCAATTAATTTTATTATGTGATGATGTCTTCCAGCTTTGGTAAAAAGGTTCCATATAGTGACAGGTAGGACAAAAACCCGGTCTTGAAGTATATTCCGCAGAAGCCGCAAGGAAGACTATAGCTACAAAAAACCAGATACCAAAAAAAAGCAGAAATCTTCTGAATCCTCTGACTTTTTTAAAAAACCTTCTTTTCTTTCTCTTGATAATAATTGTATCGTCTTCTGTATTAACTGAACCTGCTTTATTTTCTGTGCTTTCGCCGAACTTTTTTGTTTCCATACCTTTGTGATTTATTGTACTAAATTGTTATTTCTTAGCTCTTATAGTTTTAACTCTCATAGTTTTCCGTTGATTCATCATCCTCAGGCAGAACTTTCTTAAGCTCTGCTGTGCCGGAATCCTCTGCCTCGCGTGATTTCTCAATCTCTTCCAGCTCAAGCGGGTGCTCGTGTTCCATTTCCTCCCGAGTCAGCGTACCGGTTAACCAGGCTTTATTCATCGGGTAAACATCGGGATTGAAAATAATAAAATAGAAATGCCAGACTAAAATTGCAAGACTCGCAAGTATGGCTTCGTAATAATGTATCGCAGTTGATATTTCCATACCGGAATTCGAAATTACCGGGAGAAATATGTCAACAAACCAAAGTAAACTGCCCGTTATTCCCATTACAACCGTACCCCATACTACAGCCCAGTATTCAGCTTTTTCTATATAACTGAACCGTCCGAAGAGCGGGCGCTCAGTTGTCCTTCCGATTAAATACAAAAAACTGTTTTTTAAGTCTGTTATATCCGATAACCCGAACCATAAATCTCTGACTAATTTTCTGCCCCTCGGTGTGAAAGAAATATAAAACAGGTGATAAACTGATACCGCCACCATTACCACCGCCGCTATCCTGTGAAGTATCCCTCTGAATTCAAACGCACCTTCACCGAGCAGACTGCGCGACCACTGCACCCATAAAGCCTCGGGGAATTTCAAAGCGAACCCCGTAATTACGAGTGTTATGAAAGAAGTCAGAAGACATAAATGCTGAATTCTTTCATTCAGCGTCATTCTTATAAACTTTTCTTCCTGCGTGTTTTGAGACATATTGTGCTTGATACCTTTTCTTGTTTAATGATTTTTTTTCGCATTTTTTTCCTGAACTTTTTTTCTGAGATCCAGTATATTATGCAGAATCATTCCTCCGATTGTCATTATTATCATAATCATATAAAACCTTGTTGTCCAGAAAACCCAGGGTGATTCGTTCTTGAAATCTGTTACGTGTATTGCCGTATTCAGAAATGCATCGTTTGCGCCCGGATGGCATTTACCGCAGGTCTGCGGAAGATTCTTCTTGTTGATTGAGGAAGTCGAATCTTTTGAATTCCTTACATTATGGTAACCGTGACAGCTTTCACAGTTAGCCGCCGTTTTCGAGCCGCCCCTTACCGCCAAACCATGAAAACTGTCATTATATGAATTTATTCTACCGGTCGGAAGATTATATTTCCGTACTAATTCTACTGAATTATGACAGCCTGAACAGAGCTGTACAAGCCCCTTTGAGCTTGAAAGCTGACTGCCGGTTTCGTTATTTTTCATAATCTGATGATTGCCGTGGCAGTTCGTGCAGTTCGGTGAATCATAA
Source organism: Ignavibacteriota bacterium (assembly GCA_026390755.1). Classification (GTDB taxonomy): domain Bacteria; phylum Bacteroidota; class Ignavibacteria; order Tepidaquicellales; family Tepidaquicellaceae; genus JAPLFI01. Next base: position 3,770 of record JAPLFI010000075.1, on the reverse strand, counting down.
TTATTTTTTTCTCTTATTGCTGTTTCATGAACACTTCCGACGTATTCGCTGAGCTGTTTTATGTGGCAGTTGGATTGCCCGCATGTCTGCTGAATATTCTGCTTTGAAATTTTCGAAGCAGGGTCATCGTATTTTTTCATTTCGTGGCTTCCGTGGCAGTCCGAACAGGTCGCCGCATTGGTCTTGCCTTCTTTCAGGGCACGGTAGTGATAACTATCTTTGTAATTGCTTATCAGCACTTCCTCTCCCTTGTAATTCTTATGAGGCAGTTTCTGATCCTGATGACATTTCAGACACATTTCAACCTGATTTATCTTTGAGAATTCATCGGATGAAAGTGTCGCTTTTATGTCGTGTTCGCCGTGACAGTCCATGCACATCGGCGCCTTCGGATTGTTTTTCAGCATTTCCGTTCCGTGTGCCGAATGTTTGTATTTATCCATCACGCCCGGATGACATTTATTGCAGGCTTCTGTTATTCTTTTTCTCTTGTCTCTCAGAACTTCTCCGCCCTCTATCGTATGGTTTCCGTGACAGTCCGAACATCCCGCCGCAGGATTACCGTCTTTCATAATCGAACTGTGTATGCTGGTTTTATACTGCGATACAAACTTCGCCGAGCCGCGCTCTTCTCCGGGAAAGAGTTTTTCATCAAGATGGCATTTCAGGCAGGACTGTGATTCAATTGAAAACTTACTGCCGATTATGTTATGAGAACCATGGCAGTCAACACAGTTAGGCGCCTTTGCGTTGCCTTCTTTAAGTACTGTCTGGTGTATGCTGTTATTGAATTCTTTCTGGTGATTCCCGTGGCATCTGCCGCAAATTTGTGTTGCGTCGTTTTTATTTATTTTTTTGACTTCGTGTCCGCCCTTATGACAGCCTTCGCAGCCGACGTTCTTTTTCGAATGAGCGCTTTTTAAGTATGACTGAACATTTTTATTCTTGTGACAACCGAGACAGTTTTCAGAATTTATTTTTGTCTGGTCTTTCGCAGAACTTTTTTTTACCGGCTTCGTATCATGCGGATTGTGACAAGCACTGCACTTCTGGTTCTTGTGTACATTGTCGGCAGATGATTTTACGTTGTCGTGACAGGAAAGACAATTAATTTCTTTTTTGGAGGGGTTGTGGGGCATTGCTTCAGGATTGTATCCTTCGTGACAGTCTTTACAGTCAAAGCTTCCATGAATTGATTTACCATAAACTTTTCCGTTAATGTAAAGTGAAATCTTTTTTCCGTTTTTTTCCATCGTCAGATCTTTATCATCATGACAGACAAGACAATCGTCTGAGCCTTTTGCCTTTATCAACCCTGAATTCATGAGAACCAGAAATAATATAGCTGTAAAAGCCGCGATGAGAATAAACGCCGCAATCCTTTTATTATATCGCAGAATCTTAAAAAGTATTGTCTTAGGTATCAGTATCAGTTTCACTCTTCTTCTTATTATTATATAATTCCAATAAAACTTCTTCTAATTCGCTTAATCTGAATGGCTCGGATATATGTTTTACGTTTTTATATGGTAATATTTCTGGTTCATTCAAAGACGGCAAACAAATAATGTCTGTTTTGTTGAATTTTTCTACAATTATTTGTTTTACAGCACTGTCTATATCCTTATCAAGTATTATACAGTCTAATTTCCCAACTAAACTATCGAGACTATCTAAAAAAGTTCTTTGACTGCAGAACTTTTTCGGATCGCTTATTATATCTTCATTAATTCGAATGCAATCATGCTTAAAATTGTATTTTTCAAGCATTTTTCTTATCAACTGGCATATATTCGGAGTCAGACTGAATATTTGCACCCTAAAAAATTCTTCGAATTCCTTCACAATTGTTTATAGTTTGAAGTTTTTTCTTACCACAAAAAAGGTACTGTTCAGTACTTTTTCTAAGTTTTCTAAACTTTAATTTTTAATCTTACATAGTGCCACCCGCTTGCGGGTCATCCATTGATTGTGACTGCAATAACCATACCAAAGAAATGACGTGTGATATTGCAAAAAATGACGTTTTTAAGACCTTTTATTCTGCCTGTGGGGATTTATTACACAAACTATTGTAAATTATACTCACTAATTTTATTGTAAAGCGTTTTTCTGTCTATACCTAATATTTCCGAGGCTTTACTCTTGTTACCATTAACTCCGTCGAGTATTTTTTTTATGTAAATTTTCTCGAGATTCTTTAAACTAATATTGTCAGCTCTGTTCAGACAATCATTGAGAATATTCTGATCCTGACGAAAGCTTTTGGGGAATGCAAAGTGGTTGATTTCGATTAAATCATTCGTTGTTGTTATAGCCGCTTGCTCAAGTATATTCTCAAGTTCTCTGACGTTTCCCTTGTAATTATGCTGCATCAGTAAATTCAGGGCTTCGGGTGTAATTCTAAGTTTCTTCCTGAATTTCTGTGAAAGTATATTTAAATAATAATTTGTAAGCGCGGGAATATCGCTTGCCCTTTCATTCAGGCTGGGAAGCATTATTGAAACTGTAGAGATTCTGTAATATAAATCCTCCCTGAAAGCTTTAGCCGAAATAAATTCACTGAGATTCTGGTTCGTTGCCGAGATAAGGCGCACGTCAATTTTTTTAATTTTATCACTGCCAATCGGTTTAATTTCCCACGTTTCCAGAACCCTTAATAATTTCGCCTGAAGCTGATAGGGCATCTCGGCAATTTCATCAAGAAATAGAGTGCCGTTATCTGCCTGTTCAAAGACACCCTTTTGATTTTCGGTAGCTCCCGTAAAGGCACCCTTTACATGTCCGAATAACTCGCTTTCAAGAAGGTTTTCAGGTATCGCACTGCAATTTATAGCAATAAAAGATTCATTCTTTCTTTCTCCTGATAGGTGTATCGCCCGCGCAACAAGTTCCTTACCCGTCCCGCTCTGCCCGTTTATAAGAATGTTTACATTAACTTTGGATGTCCTGTCAATAAAATCATACACCTCCGACATTCTTTTGCTCGTTCCTATGATGTTGCTGTATGGTTGTTTGCTATGAACAAGCGTTTTAAGGCTGCGTATCTCATTCGTCATCATAATTTTATCCGCCGCCTTATCAACTTTCATTAAAAACTCCTCAAGGTTAAAAGGCTTGTTTACATAGTCAAATGCACCCAGTTTCATAGATTCAACGGCGGAATTAACCGAGCCGTAACCTGTAATCATAATAAATAAAGTGTTTTTTGGTTTGACCTTTAAAAGTTCAAGACCGGATATTCCCGGCATTTGAAGATCGGATATAATAATATCGAAATAATTTTCAAGTATGAGTTCCTTTGCCCTGAGACTGTCATTTTCTTCGACAATGTCAAACCCCTTCTTTATCAGCGCTTTTCTTAAAAATTGCGTTGAATTCGGCTCATCATCTATTAAAAGTATTTTTATATTCTTTTTCACTCTTGTTTATCGTTGTACTAACACTTATTTCCAATTTTAAATGAAAAATTTTCAAATGTTAAATATTTATCCTTAACACTTAACATTGAAATACTTAACATTGAACAAAGTTCTCACTGCGGCAAAAATATTCTTAAGGTTGTGCCTTTTTCTTTTTTTGAAACGACTTCAATTTTTCCGCCGTGCTCTTTAACAACTCTTTCGGCGAACGCTAATCCGAGACCGGTTCCCTTTCCGTACCCTTTCGTGGAAAAGAACGGCTTGAATATATTCCCTATAACTTCTTCAGATATGCCGCTTCCATTGTCGGTTATCTCCGTTAATATGAAATTATCTTTTATTTGTGAG
>JAPLFI010000330.1 GCA_026390755.1 Ignavibacteriota bacterium | reverse complement strand
GCGCGGTTCGATTTCATTTTTGGCATTTATATTATTCCTTTTATTTAGTTATATATTTTCTTCTTTTTTTATTTCAACTGCTGTACCGTCAGGAGCTTTTACATCGTCAACTGCGGGCTTGATTTCTTTTCCCGTTTCATCTGACTGTTTTGCGGTTTTTTCTTCCTTCGCTATACGGGTTTTGTAAGCCGCTACCTTGTGCTTATCCGGAACTAAGTAAACAACAAGCATTTTTCCTTCGAGCTTGGGCGGCGCTTCGATTTTTCCGATATCAGTAACTTTCTGAAGCATTTCTTCCATAAGCTTTCGCCCGATTTCCTGATGAGTAATCATCCTGCCCTTATAAAGAACACTTGCTTTTATTTTATGACCGTCAAGTAAAAACTGCCTCAGGTGTTTTGTCTTAAACTCTACGTCGTGAGTGTCCGTGTTAGCGTTGAAACGAACTTCTTTAATGCTCATTACTACCTGGTGCTTTTTAGCTAATTTTTCTTTTTTCTGTCTCTCGTAATTAAATTTTCCGTAGTCCACTACTTTGCAAACCGGCGGTTTTGAGTTCGGCGAAATTTCAACAAGGTCTAAACCCCTTTGTGATGCTATTCTGAGGGCTTCCGATGACGGCATTACTCCGAGTGGATTGCCGTGTTCATCCACTACCCTAACCTGATATGATGTTATATCCTGGTTAACTCTTTCTCTGTTGTACTTGTCTTTAATAAAAGTTTCCTTTCTGTAATTTTAAAAATTGTAACTGCTTGTTTTACCGGTAATATTCAAGTTAACTCTTTGTATAAAATCTTGCAATTCAAAAGAACCTTTATCTCCCGCGCCGTGCTGTCTGACGGAAATATTGCCGCTTTGTTTCTCGTTTTCCCCGAGAACGAGCATGTAAGGTACTTTTTTATTCTCGGATTCGCGTATTTTATATCCGATTTTTTCGCTCCTGTCGTCAAGATATACTCTGAATCCGGCTTGCCGTATTTCTTTGTAAACACTTTTTGCGTATTCTTTCTGCGCGTCGGTCAGCGGAAGAACAGCAATCTGTACTGGTGCAATCCATACAGGGAAATTCCCCGCATAATGCTCGGTGAGAATACCGACAAATCTTTCAAAACTGCCGTAAATAGCGCGGTGTATCATAATCGGACGGTGTTTCTTTCCGTCGCTTCCTTCGTATGTTAAATCGAACCTTTCGGGCAGATTGAAGTCAAGCTGAACCGTTGCAAGCTGCCACGTCCTGTTCAGCGCATCCTTAATGTGGACGTCTATTTTCGGTCCGTAAAATGCCCCGTCTTTTTCGTTTACTTTATATTTGAGGTTATTTGCCTCAAGCGCTTTTGCGAGCCCGTCTTCTGCAGTATTCCAGTCTTCCGTGCTCCCCATTGCTTCATCGGGCTTTGTTGATAAATAATAATTCGGCTCAAATCCGAAAGCAGTGTATGTCTCAGTCATAAGCTGAAGAACTTTCGTAATCTCTTCAAGTATCTGGTCAGTACGGCAGAAAATATGCGCGTCGTCCATAGTGAATTGCCTCACTCTGAACATTCCTCCGAGCGCTCCGCGAATTTCGTTGCGGTGCATCCTGCCGAGCTCGCTGAGGCGAATCGGGAGGTCTTTGTAACTGCGTAATTTTGATGAATATACTATCGTTGCTTCCGGACAGTTCATCGGTTTCAGATACATAGGTTCATCGTCACTTATAATTTTGAACATATTTTCGGCATAGTGTGTCGTATGTCCCGAAGTTTTGAACAGCGGCTCGCGCACAATTATCGGAGTGCTGATTTCATCATATTCGTATTTTTCGTGTAATTTTCTGGAGAAACTCTCGATTTCCCTGTATATAATCATTCCGTTCGGAAGCCAGAACGGGGCGCCGGGGCTCACTTCGTGGAAGAAAAATAAATCAAGTTCCCTGCCAAGTTTTCTGTGGTCGCGTTTTTTGGCTTCTTCGAGATTCTTAATATGCTGGTCGAGCTCTTTCTGGCTCGGAAATGTGATTCCGTATATCCTCTGTAGCATCTGCCTCTTCTCGTCTCCGCGCCAGTATGAACCCGATACGGATAAAAGTTTGACAGCTTTCACTTTTCCTGTTGAAGGTAGATGAGGTCCGCGGCAGAGGTCGGTGAAGTCACCCTGATTGTAGAGTGAAACAGTATCTTCTTCTTTTGCGATTGTTTCAAGTATCTCGACTTTATACGGGTCAATCCTTTTTGTCTTAAAATATTTAATCGCTTCAAGCCTTGACATTTCAATGCGAACGGGTTTCAGATCGCGTTTGGAAATTTCAAGTATTTTATTCTCAATCTTTTTTAGTTCTGGTTCTCCGAATTTAACCGGTGCGTCAATATCATAGTAAAAACCGCCTTCAATCGCCGGACCTACACCGAATTTAGAACCTGGGTACAGTTCTTCGATTGCCTGTGCCATTATATGCGATGAAGTATGCCAGTAAACTTCTTTTCCTTCTTCGGAATCAAATTTATAAAACACTATTTTAGCGTCGTTATCAACAGGAGTATTGAGGTCTTTCAGCGTGCCGTTAATCTTTGCCATAAGCACATGCCGGGAAAAGCCTTCGCTTATGCCCTTTGCGACGTCTAAAGCGCTGACTCCTTTGTCAAATTCCTTAACCGAGCCGTCAGGAAACGATATTTTAATTTTTTCCGGCAATTTCTAAATATTTATTGTGTTTAATCCGTGAATCTGTGGCGATTTATTTCTGCCGCTGAATTGTTACCCGTATAATAATTTATGATTATAACGCAGTATATTAAATCAGACGTGGAAACCGCATAAACCTTGTGGGCGGTAATGGACTCGAACCAATGGCCTCCACGATGTCAACGTGGCGCTCTAACCAACTGAGCTAACCGCCCTTCTGTATAACATGTAATTTATGAAAATATAACCGTTTTTTCAATAGTAAAAGCAAGAACGGACATTCAGCAAATTTTAAGGGATATCGGAAAACCATTTGAAATTAAATTGTGTTTTCGTATGTTAGCTATCACATGAAATATATTTGTTTAATATTTATATTCGCGTTTCTTTCTTCTGTTTACGCTCAGGAAGTTTTTTACGACAGCAGGAAAAGTCATTTCATTATTGAAAACAATCTCGGCGAAAACACGGAATACGAAACTCCGTTTTATATTCTGCGAAGCGACAAAGAATACCCTAAAATAGTTATTGATGCCTGCATACACGGAGATGAAGTTGCCGGGGCGCTTGCATGTGATTCGGTTTTAAAATATCTGAATGTGACTGAAGGCACCGTCGTATTAATACCAAGGGTAAATATTAAGTCATTTAATCAGGGAACGCGTGAAGTTAACATTGACCTTAATCAGGTCTTTCCGGGAAATTTCAAGAGCGAAATTTATGAAGACCGGCTTGCTTATGACTTTATGAAGCTCATTGAAGAGCTCGTACCGGATATAGTCGTGAATCTTCACGAGGCATGGACGAGGTTTAACGAAAAACTTTACGAAAGGCAGAAAGATAAATCATTCGGACAGGTTATTATTACAAATAATGACACAATTCCTTTTTTCCTGAAGAATGTCCTGGCTAATATTAACTCCCGGATTACAAATAAGGAAAACATATTCAGG
>JAPLFI010000129.1 GCA_026390755.1 Ignavibacteriota bacterium | reverse complement strand
TTACAATCTTCCTGTCAAAGGATGGATTGATGAATTGCGGTTGTGGAATCCGGCACTTACGGAACAGCAGATTCGCACTTATATGTTCGTATCGGGAAAAACAATTCCCGCTTCTGCGGGTATTCTCGCAAGCTGGAATTTTGACGGTAATCTCAATAACACAACTATAACGACAGGTATTACCGGCTCTTTAAATAACTCAAGCAACAATAACGCCTGCAGATTCAGCGGATACTCGAATGATACATTAAGCGGTTCTTATTCGTCAAGTTTTATTTCCCACTCGACTGTCATAAACAGAAATACAAGTCCAAACCCTTTTCCGTCATCTTATAATATTAATAATCCTTTTCTTGCGATTCCCGATAATAATCCGGCGGGTATTTCCGATTCAATAATTATTTCCGGTACTCCGGGGGTTGTTACGGCAGTTGAAGTATTTCTTGGCATTGATCATACGTATGTCGGAGATCTCATAGTTTCCGTTACGGCACCCAACGGAACCGGCAAAATTCTGACTAACAACAACGGCGCAGGCGGTAAAAATATTATGACTTTCTTTAATGACAATTTTACGAACCTGCCGTCCACACCGAATTATCTGGCGCCGTGGGGATACTTAAAGCCGGTTACTGCTATGGGGAGTTTCAATAATTCTCCGGTCAACGGATACTGGAAGATAAAAGTTGTTGATAACGCAGGCAGCGACGCGGGAGTGCTAAAAGGATGGGGTATAAAACTTGATTTTGTTACCGGCACGGGACAGACCGGTTCCGAAATTCCGAGAGTATTCAAACTGATTCAGAATTATCCGAATCCGTTTAATCCGTCAACAAAAATTGCGTATCATTTACCGAAAGCAACTTACGTAAGTTTAAAAGTGTTTGATGCGTCGGGCAGAACTGTTAAGGAACTTGAAAACGGAAGAAAAGATGCGGGAATATATGAATATGAATGGAATGCATCAGATTTATCGAGCGGTGTATATTTTTATAAACTCACAGCCGGAGATTTCACAGACACAAAACGTATGATACTCGTGAAATAAGAGGATTTATTTTACTTTCAGAGCAACGATAGTTATATCGTCTGCCTGAGTTTCTTCGCCAATCCATGTTTTTACGGATATCAGCGCAGATTCGCAGATTTCGCGTGGACTTTTATTAATCCCGTCTTTCAGGACAGAAAGAAGTCTTTCTTCACCAAATTGCTCTTCCGAGGAATTAAACGCCTCCGTGAGGCCGTCAGTGTAAAGGAAAAGCAAATCGCGTTCTTTCAGTAATATTTCATGTTTTTCGTACTTAAAATCATCAACCGCACCGGCAAATATACCTGATTTATCAAGGCAGATTAATTCCGTTCCCGAATTTCGCAAAAGCATTGGGGGATTATGTCCTGCATTGACATACGTGAGTCGGCGGGTTGCATCGTTATATATACTCAGGAACAGTGTGACAAAATCCGAAGAAGGGGTCGAACCATACATCATATTATTAGTTTCATTCATTAGTTTATCGGGCGAAGAACCATGTATATGAGCGTTACTTCTTAGAAAGCCTGTGAGACTTGCCATCATAAGAGCGGCAGGCAAGCCGTGTCCTGTAACATCACCGATTGCGAGAAAAAGTGTCTGTTCACTTTCCCTGAAATAGTCGTAGTAATCTCCCCCGACTGAGTCAGCTGGCAGGCATACTCCGTAATATTCGATGGTTTTCATTTCCGGTGTGGATTGCGGGAAAAGCTTCTCCTGAACTTTTTTTGCAACATCTTTTTCTTTCTTCAGTTTTTCTTCTTCTGCCAGCCGTTCCCGTACAAGCGAGAGTTTTAAAGAAGAAAAGAGAAAAATAATAACAAAGAAGAAAGACAGCTGAACCGCAGTATTCCAAATCAATGCGGAATCTGATAATAAAACCGAACGGTTATACACATCGTCAATAATCCATGTTATTGTTATGAGTATAACAAGTATATAAGCCCATACTTTCCCGACATACCA
>JAPLFI010000348.1 GCA_026390755.1 Ignavibacteriota bacterium | reverse complement strand
ATGTCATAACAGTCCGTGAGTTCCAGCAAGTATTGCGCCGTGTCGGGTTTCTCGAACTTTGTGTTGTAAATATACACCGCAGGACATTCACTCAGGTTCAATCCTTGCCATACATTATTCTTTGCGGTTAAAATAACTTGTAGATTTGATGTTTCAATATTCGTTCCGCTTGTGAAACTTCCGCCCTCCATTATTATTTCCGCGTTGTCGGCAAAGTTTATTGTTGTTCCTGTGCCAAGTGTTATATTATATCCGTTATTATATACAGTGCTGTCGCAGTTAATATTCACGTTACTAATACTTTCATTACATACAAGTGTTCCGCCGGTTACAAAAGTCGGTGTTATTTTGAATAGTTTTCCTTCGCCGGGCATAAACCAATCGAGATTTACATATCCAGGATTATTTTTATCAAATGTTGCAACTGTGCTGTCGTTTTCGCAATTAATTATATTCCAATTATTAAAACCGGAAAATGCGGAGGAATTTGAATGTAAATATGCCCGCAGTTTTCTCCTCCCGCCTCGGTTATTTTCATTTGCTGAATCTACATAAGGAGAGCATCTGCGGTTAACAATCATATTCATTCGGATTTACCGGGGTACCGAATACTCCGGGGTTTGTTAAATCCGGGAGTGTGTTCGGAATTTTAGACGGAATACTATCTAAACCTGCTCTATATTTAAACGGATATATGCCCAGCATTAATTCTTTTATCTTCACAGAATCAACAAAATATTTTCTAAAATAATAATCCGGCAGGTAAACACATCCGGGAGTATGAGCAGATAGCCAGCCAGCGTTAGTGCCGATTGAGAATGGGACCTCTCTGCCATAATACTGGGCAGTTAATTCCCGCAATTTTTTGCTCACGTATTTAAGGCAGGGAAGGTGATTGAACTCAAATTCATCAAGATAAAAGCGTAATGGAGAATTATTATATACGGCTAACTGTGCTTCCCAACCAAGCATATTGTTATATTCATCATCACTACCTGTCAATAACCTGTTCGCCTTCTCGTCATCCACCCTGACATAATCTAACCACATATCACACTGCCCGTACCAATAAACACGAAAATCAACCTTACAGGAATCATCCGTACGCAGCCAATTTTTCTTATTCGGATTGAAATAATACCCTGTGTCAATTATTAAATTTGTATCTGTCGGAAAATGGTAATAATTATCTCTGTAGGACCCATCGTAATTATTGCTATTATCAATGAAATGCTTCCCATATAATTCAACCTTTTTAATAGTATCGCCTTCAAAATTATATACTTCAATTCTACAGACTAATTTATTTGCATAAGCATCGGCTACATTTATCCTTATTCTCGGTTTTATAAACCAATCATATTGGCAGTCCCCACTGCCCGGATAAGTAGTAGCGTTTACCTGCTCACGGTTGGCTTTTAATCCCATTACAACATATCCGGCGCTGTGTGGATTTACACGATTATAGCAGGAGTCAACAACACTTTCATTTGTTGTGCAGTATTTCACTCTTGCGCCATTACCAAACTGTGTGTAATCGTGCAAATTTATACCAACGGTGCCTGTATTTCTGTATGTATAAAACCAAAAATCCTGCTCATCAGGAGAAAGAAAACAACTGTCTTCACACTGGTAATCGCTCCTCTGTCCGAAACACAGCCAATCTATGTTTGGCCTATGCATAAATGTATAGAGATGCTGATTATTATTCGAATCGAGCAATCCTTTTACTCTTGGATTCGTATTTGGATTTGTAAAAGTTACATCATAATCGAACCAACCTAAGGGGACGGATCTTCCCTGTGCAGTATCACTTCCAAGGTATTTATGCCATTGGTTAAATTTCGCAGAATCAATTATTCTTCTATCAGCTGCGTTTCCCAAATCATAACTTCCGATAAAAAAAGTCGTATCGGTGTTTGTTGTTTGAAACGTAGGATTTGCGTTTTCTTTTGCAGGCGGTTTTGATAAAAAAAACAACACAGCCGGAAAAACCAATAAAACTGTTAAAATAATTTTTGTTTTCATATCTCTATAAATTTAAGATAAATAAATATTTTCGTCTAACACTTAATATTTAACATTGTTAATAATGATTTCTAAATTTTGTCAATTTACATCAGGGGCACTTGTAACTATTTTAAAAGAGTCATTTTCTTCGTGTCAATCCTGTTTCCATCCACAAAAAGCGAATAAAAATATATCCCCGACGCTAAGTTACTTCCGTCGAATTTTACTTCATACTTCCCCGGACTTTTCCTTTGATTTATCAGCGTTTTAATAAATTTACCCGTGATATCATATACGTCTATCTTTACCTTGGTTATTATAACACTATTATTATTTATTGCTGTAAAAAAAGTTGTATCAGAACCACCTTGAATAGTATTTACACCGTTATTGAAATGATAAGACCATCCGTTTAGTTTATTTGTAAATTTACAGAAAGAATACTTCGGAATTCTTATGCTTGTATCAGGTAATTGATAGCCCCAGTTTGTACCACCATTCGTCGTTTTGTAAATTATACCGCGGCTACCCCCGGGTGCCGGAATAAACTGTATAGAACCTCCGATTCCCCATAGTGTATCAGTATTAATTTGAGATAATTTATCAATTAATGAATATAGATTTGTCGGAGGCAGTATTTGTTGAACCCAATTCAAACCTCCGTTTGTAGTCTTTTTAATATAACTATTAGCTTTATATCCTGTTAAGCTATCCGTAAAATTAATATCCGTAAATCTACTTTCCCCTGATACCTGCACCCAATTCTCCCCGCAATTAGTTGTTTTATAAAATCCGTTAAATGTGCACATAAACCCTATTCTCGCATTATACATATATATCCTTTCAGGATTATTGCTTCCTCCTACATTATATTGCACCGTCCAGTTCAAACCCCCGTTAGTCGTGCGGAAGAGACCGCCAAAACCCGCAGAAGGACTGCAAAACCAAATTGTGTCAATATTGAGAGCAAATAAATCGGAAGGAACTACAGCAGAAGGATAATTTAAAGGAATCCAATTTTGACCCCCATTTGTAGTTTTATCTATTATACTAATATTCAGAGAAGGTCCATTAAATCCCGCAACAAATCCTGTGTCTTTATTTAAAAATATTATACGTGAAAACGTATTATATTGCTCTAAAGAATATCGTATTATGAACCAATTATCTCCTCCGTCTGTAGTTTTTAAAACATAATTTGTGTCATTGTTTCCAACTTGATTTGTAACTGCATATCCTATCAAACTATCAACAAAAGTTATATCCGCAATTGGTGCGCTGCCGATACTTGCTGGCAAAAACTGCTGATACCATCCTCCCGTCCGGCTATCCTGAAAATTGAACCCTATGAAGAATATTGCAATGGAAAGATAAAATATTGCGGTTAATATTCTATCGGTAAGATTTATCTCTTTTAACTTTTTAGTAAAAATTTGTATGATTGTCATTTCTATAAATAATTTTTGTTTTAAATTATACTATTGATTACATCATCTCCGTTTTGAGAAAAATTTGTAAAAACCAACCGGATGGCATCGTATTACGAATATTGGAAAAAACAATAAAAACCATTACAGAGAAATAAAACAGAATATTATACCGGATAAGATAATTGCGTATTAGATGTGGTGCATATTTCTTCATGAATAAGAAATTAACTTGCCTAAAGTTTATAGTATTTCTTTGAATTAAGCAAGTTAAATTTTATAGCGAGGTATCCCGCCGGCTTTGTCATTATCCGAACTTTCCAACATACCTAAGAATCAAGCGTGTGAATGTTTTACAAATAAACAAAGCAATTATTTACAATACGGACATTTGTCCTATGTGTGTTTTTCTTGTTTTTTAGGATATAAATCATTATACAATTTAATATATTCTTTTACAACTTTCAAACTTCTTCCTGTGATTCCTCTTATTGCTTCTGCATCAAGTCTTCTTTTGATAAGTTTTTTTATCTGTTCGTATTACATGTAGGATTGTTCAAAACAAAAGCCGGCAGATAATTTCCGCCGGCTTTTATTAATGACTGATATGTTAAGGTTCCAATATACTATAACGACAAATTTCGTTGTTGTATCCGATTGCTACTGTTTACCTGCACTGCTTACTCTAAGATTTCTGATCAGCAAATTATGTCTTATAGTTTATGAAGTATTAATATCCTGTATCGGCATTTATAAAAGAAACATTATATCTCAGGTCAATATTCAGAGTATCGCCCGAACTGTTTTTTATCTTGAAATTTTTTTTCGCATTATTTCGCCCGCTTCTGATAATCCTCGTAAATTCTCTGATGCGCAGGATCTAACAGCATTAATTTATCGTAAATCGTTCGGTCGCCGTAGTTTAAGAATGATTCGGCTATCTCAAGATTTTTTACTTCAAAAAATATATCAATATTGGACGCTTTGACTTCTTTCTTCTTGAGCTTGCTCATTTTATCTATTGCATTGAACATGTAAATGTATGCGCTTTTTGATAAACCGAGCGAATCAATTCCGAGCCAGTGGTATTCATAGAACCCGTTTCTGAAATCATCGAAGCGCGAACTCATTAATTCCTGTACAATCTGAAGCCTCGATGGTTTCGAGCCGCCGCCTGTTTCAGTCCACCCGTTTCTGTCAGACATCTGCTTATTGCATATATCAAGCTCCTTCTGGAAATAAATACTTCTGTTTTT
>JAPLFI010000466.1 GCA_026390755.1 Ignavibacteriota bacterium | reverse complement strand
CTTTTCTTTAACCCATAAGGCTTTTAAAGTTTTTTCAATAGTTAAATGACAAAAAAACAACCCGTGTAAATATTTTTTATTACTAACTAAGATTTCTGCTGAATTTATATCAGATTCAGCTCCATCAATCCAATATTTTAAATGCTTTGCCTTGTCCAAAAAATAATCTTAACTCAAAGCATAATATAAAAATATATATAATAATAATGAATTCAATTCTTGTGCTGATTTGACAACTTAAAAAACAGCATCAAGCTAAAAACTACTTACAAAGATAATAAATTCATTGACGCCGAATATTACAATGTCCTCGAGGGATTAAAAGATCAGGACCCGGAATATTACAAAATTTACGCAAAAGGTGAATGGGGCATAAAACGTTCCGTTATCTATAATCCTTTCGAAATCCTGAAAGAATATCCCAAATATTTCGAGGATGAAATCTACGGTCTTGATTTTGGCTTCAATAATCCCTCAGCCCTGATTCACATCGGCATTTATGACAATCAGTTTTACCTGACTGAATTAATTTACAAATCAAAACTCACTACCTCCGATTTAATAACCGAAATTTATAAAGCCGGTTACAAACCCGGCAAGGAAAGTTTATTGTGATTCCGCCGAGCCCGGAAAGATTCAGGAATTAAAGAATGCCAAAATTAACGCATACCCTTCAGAAAAGTCCGTTAAAGACGGAATTGATTACCTCAAGTCCCTTAAAATTTACAGCAAGGAAACAAATAACAACATAAATAAAGAAGTTCTCACTTATTCCTATTCTCAGGATAAAAACGGCAACCTCCTCGATGGCCCCGTCAAGTTCAACGACCATTGCCTCGACGCCATCCGCTACTCCCTCTTCACCCACCGCCACCCCAAATCCACCCCCAAACCCCAAATCCTCTGGCTCTAAATATTTCTTAACACTTAAAACTTAATCACTTAACACTTGCTCACTTAACACTTATAAAACATTGGCACGATATTTGCTACATATTTGTCAATACATCATTATATTTATTTCAATTGATTCAATCAATTTCTTTGCGTATGTTCCAAATACGTACTATTTTTAACAGAGCGGGAGGGATGGTAATTCTTTGTCAAATAATTAACTCGTAACTGTTAATCAAATATGTGCACTATGGAAACACAAAGATCTCCGGGTAAGCAGATAACAGCGCAAACCATTCTTATGTCAAAATCTAACAATTATTATCCATTAATTTCAAAAATATTCGGATAACGATTAATTGTAAACGTCACGATTTATAAATGTTCTTTTAAAATAATTTTTTAACGTAGCTTTTTGCTATGTTCTGAATTGAAAACTGGTACTTTTCTAAACTAACAAGAACAAGCGGGAAAGCTGCGTCCAGAAATGGACGCACTTTCTTATGTCTTTGTTAGTGGGTATACCAGTACCTCAATTCAGGACGTAATGTGAGTTGCGTCCTTTTTTTATAATTAAATTTAACCGAAAAAAAAATAATAATTATTCTTAATTGCTTTTTTGAATCTCATTCGTAAAACATACAAAGTGCGTAGTATAAAAAATAATAGAAATCCAAGCAAGCAAGTAATTGCAAACGTGCTTTTTTCGCTATGTTCTGAATCTTTAAATTTTTTAAATTTAGGTTATAACCAAATAAATTATGAAAAAAATAAATACAATTTTAATTTTAGTTTCTTTCTCTTTTATCTTTTCTTTCGTTTCTGCTTATTCTTCAAAAGACAAAGAACAAAATGAAGCTCAAACTGTCACATTTCAAAAGATGTGGCAGACAGGTGATTATTGGAAAGTCCAAACTTATGACGGGCATACCGGTAGCGGAAAATACTATGCAGTAGATTTTTACTATAATAACAGAAATCGTTCAGAGATTTATAAAAACAGTGAAAGTGGTGTTACTGGCAGACCGATATTAGCACCAGTTGGCGGTAGTGTATTTGTCCATTTACTCGATGTAACATCCTATGGAACAGGAAATTTCCCGTCAATAAATGCTGTACGTGTATTTCAGGGTCTTGACCCAATTCCTCAAAGTTGTTTTAGTTTTACTGATTCTCTTGGCTCAACGGTTAGGATTGATATGTCATTAATTATTGATTTCTCTTCTAATTCTTTAAGAACAAACTTTTCACATTTACTTATTAGCAGTTCATATTTTAATACTGCTGTTCAGCAAAAAATAAGAAACGGAGTAAGAGCGCTATACAACAGAACAGCCGTTGGTTCACCGAGGCGTGTGGCAGTTTCTACAGGCAGTACGGTAAGCGTAGGAAATCAAACAGGTACTATGTCTAATTCAGGATTAGCAAATGATTATCATTTGCACTTTCAAATTTTTAGCGGGTCGGGTTATTCGGAGACATCTCCATATTTAGGTACTTCACAGGACTTATCCAATAACTCCACTGCAAATATTGAAGGTCAGACAATATTAAATATTACTTATGAGGCAAATATAGGCGGAGGAGTATATCAATATCCGGCTATGTTAAGACGAACTAACTTAGCTGTTAATGATGCTGTTCAAGTAAATTCGACTTGGGATGGCGGTGGGAGTATTAATATTAGAAGTACTCCTGGAGGCCCATCCCTTGGCTATTTATCTAATGGTTCAATTGGAACATTGTTGAATCAGAATCCTGTTAAGGCGAGTAATGGTACAACATATCATTTATGGTATAATGTATATATTAATTCTATAAATGGATGGATAGCTTCCGAATTTTTTGATATCTCTACATCGTCTCCTCAACTGCAACTAACAGTTACCCCTACAGGAACTCAAATTGTTGATTGGGGTCAGCTGTATTCTTTTAATTTTACTGTTACTTCAAATAACACACCTGTTGCTAACGCATATATTAGTGTTCAAGATGCAATTCGTAATCAAACAATTGCATCAGGGCCAACAAATTCGTCAGGTCAAACATCTTATAGTTATACAGTTCCAAATAATTATGCAAACGGAACATATATTTTTGGTTTTTATGCTAATAAAACAGGTTATCAAAACAGTCCAGTAGTTAATAGAAATGTCCAAGTTCAACACAACGCAACGGGCTCTGCATCTGTGTTATATGGCGTGGTAGTATTACCATATCCTGTCATTATGGGAAGTAACCTGACAACAAGTTTCGCACTTAAAGAAACTCAAGGTGCATCTGTGACTTATGAACAAATAACCTGTGCAATTTTGAAAAACGATGGTACACTATGTTTTGATATGGATTATGCGAATAATATTACAATATTGGCCAACAACACATACTATTTTACGTCAACAAAACAATTTCCATTAGGCAGTTATATCCCTGCGGATTACAAAGCAATGGCAAAAGGTAAACTACCCGGAGGTAGCTGGGCAAATTTTCCAATTACTCAAAATGGAATAAATCCTTTTCCCTTCCCGGCTCAATATCCAACATTCCAAATCGCTTGCACTCCCAATCCGGTAAGTGGAGGATACACAAGCGGTAGCGGAACATATACTTATGGACAGACGGCAAATTTATTAGCAACTTCGAATTCAGGCTACAATTTTGTAAACTGGACAGAAAATGGTACCCCGGTTTGGTCTAATGCAAATTGGAGCTTTACTGTAATATCTCCCAGTATATTGGTAGCAAACTTTTCACCTGTCTCCGGTATAAACTCTGTTTCTGGTATTATCCCGACAGAATATAATTTATTTCAAAATTATCCAAATCCATTTAATCCAACAACGGTAATTAAATTCGATATTCCGAATAAATCGGATGTAAAGATTATCATTTATGATGTTCGGGGTTCTGAGGTGTTCAAGATGACCGAATTAGGATTATCCGGTGGTCAATATTCCTATCAATTAGATGGAAGTAAATTATCATCTGGTGCATATTTCTGCAAATTAGTAACAAATAATTTTTCAAAAACAATTAAACTAACTTTAATAAAATAATAAATAATGTCTTATGAAAAAAACATTAATCGTGTTAGTGATTGCTAATATTATAATAATTGTTAGTAATCTTTATTCTCAAAGTGGGTGGATACAGCAAAATTGTAGCATTATTACTACTTTAAACTCAGTTGATTTTTTTGATGCTAATACAGGATGGACGGTAGGATCTAATGGTAGTGTCATAAAGACAACTAATGGGGGATTAAATTGGGTTGAAGTATTTAATGCTGGACATCCATTGTTCACAATAATTTTTGTGGATATAAACAACGGTTGGATTGGTGGTAATTTCGGAAACACTTATAAAACAACTAACAGCGGATTAAACTGGGGCGTCGTAGCTACGCCGAGCAGTAATTACATTAGTTCAATTTATTTTGTAGATGTAAATACAGGATATGCGGTCGGGTCTGTAGGGAAAATAGTTAAATCAACGGATGGAGGAATAAATTGGATTACTCAAACAAGTAATGTAACGACTACTTTAAATTATGTATTTTTTACCAATCAAATGGCAGGCTGGACAGTTGGTGACGGCGGTGTTATTTTATTCACTTCAAATGGCGGAAATATATGGTCAAGTCAAACATCAAACACGACTAACACATTAAATTCTCTGTATTTCATTAACTCATCAACGGGTTGGTTTTCCGGCGGAATTAGTATTAATAGTATCATTTCGAAGACTACTAATGGAGGAGTTAATTGGACTACGCAGTATATTAACACGAGCAAAGGTATTATGTCTCTGTATTTTGTGAACCAAAATACAGGTTGGGCATCAGGCTATCAAGGAACTTTACTTAGAACTTCCAATAGCGGTATTAATTGGGTATCGCAAATTAGTAGTTTTCCAACTAAAGATTTTAAATCCTTAAGTTTCGTAAACGACACTACCGGCTGGGTAGTAGGGTCAACAAGCACAATTCTTAAAACGACAACAGGAGGTTTGACTGATATAATTAAATTAAATATAAGCTGTCCGTGTGATTATTCTATTTCTCAAAATTACCCAAACCCCTTCAACCCGACAACAAATATTCGATTTGATTTACCAAAGTCATCTTCAGTAAAACTTTCGATATTCGATATTACCGGCAAAGAGCTCGAAACCCTCGTAAACGAACAACTTTCACCCGGTTCTTATGAAACAACGTGGGATGCAAGTAAATACGCCAGCGGCATATATATCTATCGCTTACAGGCAGGAGATTTTTCCGAAACAAAACGAATGACATTAATAAAATAGCGTTTGTAAACAACCTCCTCTGACTGAAAAACAGAAGGAGGGATTAAAAAATTAAAGATATTAAAAAGAAAAGAGGTTTTCCAAATTATACCATCAATGTATCTAATGTAATATAGAATGTTCAATAAATAGCTAATATTTCGTTTATTTCTTTAAAATCAATGCTTTTTTAAAAAACGATAATATATTTTACAAATTAAAATATAAAAATATTATGAAGTACAGTTGGTTTGTTCTTTTAATAATATTTGTCACTACTGCGATTAGTTTCTCGCAAGCAGTAACTTGGCTTGGAATCCAGATATTAACAGAATCAACATTTACTCCAAGTGTTGATAATTATGGAAGAAAGTGGATTGAGAAAGACTATAATGATATTAGCCTGCCAGAAATAATTATTTCGGACGGCGAATGGAAATGTTATAAGTGCGATGGTTTTTACCGTAGGTCTTTTGAATTAAACGAAATAGAATTTAACAATACAAATCACTACATAATATTTGAATCCGACGACGGATATTTGGTCTATGTTAGCGGAAAATATCTCGGTCATTGGAAAGGCGATCAACATCTAACAGCCTGTGTTAACAGGTGTTATAAAGGTATAAGAGTTGAACCGGTTTATATCAATGAATATCTAAATAGTAGCTAAAATGCGATATCGGTTTATGTGAGTGACAACAAATAAAGTGAAAATATCGAATTGGAAATAACAACAAGAAATTACAAATGAATAAACCTTTTTTATTAACTTTAACAAAAATAATTATGAAACAATTAAAAAATCGTATTTATTTTTTATCCATCTTACTATTTGCAATGTTGTTTGTAAGTTGTTCATCATCCGTGCTACAAGACACCCCGCCGCCTGTTTTAAAACCGCTTACTTTTGATTATAATCCTCCAACTGAAGGAGTAACAAAATCAGGTGAAATCACTTTTGCACTTTTAAATCCAAGATATGTAGAAACATTTACGGAAAGTAATGTTGACCCATACAAAACATTTGCAAATAATATGGGTGCTGATTTTGTGGAAATGTTAACAGCAAGAAGTTATCAGTATAAAGGTCCCTTTCCGAATGTAGATGATATGGTTTATAGTGATAAAAAAATGACAGATTTATGCATTCAACCGATTATCGAATTACAGTTTACAGGAGATTATATCAAAGCAAAAACCATGTATAGATATGGTAATGTGGGCGGTCAAGAATATTATGCGGATGGAACTATGTCAGTTACAGGAAAACTTAATTTAATTTTTTCCGAACCATTTACTAAAACAAAAATATGGGTTAAGAGCATACAAATTGACCCAATAACTTTTACTTTGAAAAGCTATTATTCATACACCGCAAGAAATATTCCGGTTACTGACCCCATGGTTTGGAATTCAATGGTTGATAATCTAATTGTAGTTTATCAAAAAATATTATCTACTGCATGGAATCACCTTGAACCGGAAGAACTATTAGTTAAAAAAGCTGAAGCAAACGAAATTAAAGAAAAGTCGGGATAC
Source organism: Ignavibacteriota bacterium (assembly GCA_026390755.1). Classification (GTDB taxonomy): domain Bacteria; phylum Bacteroidota; class Ignavibacteria; order Tepidaquicellales; family Tepidaquicellaceae; genus JAPLFI01. Next base: position 13,400 of record JAPLFI010000466.1, on the reverse strand, counting down.
ATTAAAAATTAAGTCTTTTAGTATTGTTTCCCTGTTGTATTACATGCAAAATACAACAGGGAACACTAAATTAATAAAAAGTCTTTTTATAAAGAGAAAATACATTTTAGAACTATTTACTTCAATTAAACAAAACATTAGATCATGAAAAAAATCATTTACATCTTTCTATTTTTGGCAATTACATCCTCTCTGAATGCACAATGGGTACAAGTATGGAATGGAATGGGACAAACGAGAAATGTTGGTTCTCTATTTTATAATAGCTCTATATTGTTAGCTGGAATGATAAATTATGATTGGGGAATTTATATTTCTACAAACGAAGGATTGACGTGGAATGTTACATCTTTAACAAATAAACAGGTTTATGGCTTTACTTCAATCGGTTCAAATTTATATGCTTGTGTTGAGAATGGGATTTATATTTCTAATAACGGTACAAATTGGAGCAATTATGCTATGAGCAATAACCATTGGATATATTCGTTTGCAATTAATAGCAATTATATGTACACAGGAACACAGTCTTATGGTGTATATTATTCAACAGACAACGGTGCTTCATGGACTCAATCGTTTTTAAATGATAAAACAATTTATTCACTTGCAGTAAATAATAATTTTGTTATTGCAGGTTCTTCCGGAAATGGAATATATTATTCAACAGATAATGGATTAATATGGAGCCAATCTAATATTAATAATTTATCAGTAAATTGTATTAAATATGACGGTACAACAGTTTACGCAGGAACAGGTAATGGACTTTATAAATCAATAAACAATGGTGCTAATTGGACTCAGATTGGATTGTCAAATAAGAATATTTACGATATTCAATTTAACGGATTTTATATTTATTTGGGAACAGAGTATGATGGAATTTATTTGTCAAACAAACAAAGTTTGATTTGGATTCAAATCAATGATGGATTACCAACTGGAAATATTTACGGACGATCTTTAGCTTTTACATCCACTTATTTTATTGCCGGTATTTTAGGTAGAAGTGCTTACCGACGACCTAAAAGCCAAGTAGGAATAGGGATAATTTCTAATACCGTACCAACAGAGTTTCTCTTATCCCAAAACTACCCGAATCCATTTAATCCGACTACAAGAATAATATATGATTTGCCAAAGAATAGCTTTGTAAAACTCATAGTATTTGATATTACTGGCAAAGAGATAGAAACCCTCGTAAACGAAAAACAACCCGCCGGAACTTATGAGGCAACATTCAACGCCTCACGATATCCGAGTGGTGCATATTTTTATAAATTAACGACTGACAACTTCATCGAAACAAAAATAATGTTATTGCTCAGATGAGCGCCAAGCATAACTTAAACTTGGGTCCGTACAAACAAATAACGGATTGAATTCTAATTAGGTGAAGCGGGGTAATCCTACTCGCTTCATTTTATAGTGTTAATGTTTTATTAATATCGTTCTCACTTCTTAAATTCAGTCATCCCGAACCTTGTCCTGAATTTATTTCAGGATTATTTCAGGATCTCACTTAACACTTAAATATACTATTTTTACCGGTTGGTTACTTCCCAATAGCCGCCTTTATCGGAACCGACGCGTTTTATGATTCCTTCTTCTTTCTGTTTGTTAATGTATTTTTTTGTTACCGTAATTCCTTTGCCGATATCAAGTGCTATCTTAAAGATAAGGCTGAAACGATATAATAAATTGAATAATATATTCTATTGTTAGCTAAGTGTAACTTATTTAAATCAATAGCTATTTTAGCTTCTTCGGGTTGTGCTGTCGCATCTTGCAACTCTATACTTAATTAGTTCTTCGTTATGTTCCATAGAAGACACCCTCATTTTTTATAACATTTCTGAAAGGTGTTATTGGATTAAGTATATCGCTTAGGTTATAAATATGGGAATCAATTACAATATTATATTTTAATGCATATTCATAAACAAAATCTCTTATTTCGTTTTTAAATTCTCTTTCAATATTTCTTTCAAAGGTTAAAACCAAATCTATATCTGACTCTTCTGTAAAATTGTCTTTAGACCCTGAACCGAATAAATATATTCCCTTAAAGTCTTCATATTTTATTTTAAGACTTGCTTTAAGCTCTGATATTAATATGTCAATTATGTTTTTGCTCATCTTCTCCCGGTTAATAATAATTCAATTACTTTCAAATTTCAATTGAATTGATTATACAAGCAATATACTTAACTCTTAAATCTTAATTTTGCGCAATATATCTTTTTTTAGTTATTTTCGAATTATTTTTACACTTTTGTTTACTAAAATCTTTGAAAACAAAAATTAATAGATATACCCAAAATTTGCACTTATTTAACAATTTATATAAGTTAAGTTATAACTGAACTTTTATGCCTCAATACCAGTTAGTGAGTATAGACGAGTAGCCGGAAAAATTAGATTTTATAAATTATTGATAGATGGTGTATGTTTTTTTATGATTTTGAAAAACAAATTGAAAGAGAAGGGACATACAATGGCAAACTTGATACTATTTTAAAAAAAGGTTACTTGGAAAGCAGGACCTAAAAACTATAAAAAAATTCAAAGACTTAATAAAAACACCTGAATACTGGCAGGAAAATATTCAAAATGAATTATTCCGCCAGTTAACGGATTACATGGAAAAAACCGGTAAATCTCAGAGCCAGATTGCAAAAGAATTAAAAGTATCGAAAAGCTATGTCTCTCAGATTTTAAACGGAAATTTTAATTTTACCTTAAATAAATTAATTGAATTATCCCTGTATATGGGTAAGGTCCCGGATTTTAATTTCGTTATGCCTGAAAGCTACATATCAAAGGTTAATTCAATTAGTCGAAAAAATGAATATTTTGCTTCCGTTGGCTGACACTTGTTCGTTATTGCTTATTGCCTGATACCTCCGGTTCACCGTTCACGAACAAATAAACTAATAAACCTCATAAACTTAAGAAACCGCTCTTAAAAACCCCATTTCCGCCATTAAACCTCATTCATTGGCAGAAATCAGAAAACCTCATATCTGCCAATTGGAACTGATTTTTCCCTTATATTTTACTATATGTATAGAAAAACCGTGTTTTCTAAACATAGGTAAAATTTACCCGAGTTCCCCGTTCATGTGTAATTTATCGTTAAAATTACCAATGTAATAATGTTATGCTATATCGGATTTTTATGATTTATTTTGTGTCGAGTTCGAAAAAGTGAAAACAGACCGGAATGATTTTAGATTGAAGTTAATAATAATTTTATTCCGCCATTATTCCGCCAATTTGGCGGAATAAATTTGTTTTAGTTTTATAAAAAGTATTCTTGCTGGTTATTCGGGTTTTGTGTCAGGATCCATTTCGATAATTGGCGCCATTCCATCATCCTTCAATAAAACCTCAAGCACTCAGCCTGTTCAATCCAAACGTGCTCTTCAATTCGCTCATTACATCTTTAAATTTACCGTCAAATTTATTGTCAACCTCCTTATACGGTCCTATCAGCTTTTCATAAATAGGATTTCCGAATATATCCCCGACTTCAATATTCCTTTTTGCCGCAGCATTCGAAACAAATAAATCTTTTATCTTCTTCAGCGTCTTTATTTGCTCATCGGTAAAATTATATGTGCTCAGATATGCGTTGTAATTTTTTTCGATTCTTTCTTTTACTGTTGGTATTTTCTTTATGTCTAATGCGTGCAGCAGGAAGTCCCACACCGACCCTTCGCTGTAATCGTACATTTTCTGCAAGTTGTCTTCTGATAAAAATAGATTCGGCTTCTTTAACCAGTCAAGAAATGTTTTAATGTCCTCTTCTGAAGGATGATAATCCGTAAATTGCGCTTTTTCTTTTAGCGATGATATTTCCGGATTATCCGTCTTGATAAGTTCTTCTTCAAATATCTTTTTTGCTTCTTCAATCGGTATGTTATCCCTTACTTTTATTGAATCTCCGTGAAGCTCTATCCTCTGAATTAAATTCGCCGGATCCGGATTGTCAATTAAAAAATAATCTCCCACAGGATTTATAGGTCCTTCTTTTGGTTTTCCTTTTCCTCCGGCGACAATCTTCTTATTTTCTCTATGAGTTCCGTACCCGTTGTCTTCCATCCGTTTGCATAATCCCACAAAATCAAGCACCGTAAAACTGAATTTCCCCGTCTTTGGGTCAAGTCTCGTTCCTCTTCCCAGCATTTGAATATATTTTCCCACGGATTTTGTCAGCGCCGCAAAGGATATATACCTCACACACGGAATATCAATACCCGTGCTCATTATATCTACCGAGATTGCTATGTATGGTTTTTGATACGGTTTGTCAAACCAGGATTTCAACGTTTCATTCAGTTCCGTATTTTCTGATATAATCGGCTCAGCATAGTAAGGCCTGTCATTGAAATTAGTTTCGAAAACTTTATTGATTGCTTTCGCCAGTTCAATGCAATGTGCCTGACTTACGCCGAATAATATAACTTTTTCCCCCCATTGTGTATTCTTTTTCAATTCCTCTGCTATGCGTTTGCAGTTTTCTTCTGAGATATATTTCCTGTTGAGTTGATTAATCTTTAAATTCTTATCCTGCAATAAATCAATTTTATCGCGTGAGATTGGCTCTAATACGTATGATACATCCACCCCCGCCTCTTCGGCTTCTTTTATTAATTTTGATTTCAGTTCAATCGGTTTATACGGTGCAAGGAATCCTTCGTCAATTCCTCTCTTCAAATCAAATTTAAAATCCGGGTCTCCCGTTTCGCAACCGAATAATTTGTAAGTATCTATAATGGCTAAATCTTCTTCAGGCACATCTTTGCCTTCTTTGGCAACTGCTATCCTCGGTGTTGCAGTCAGTCCTATTCTCGGACAAAGGAAATGGTCGAATATTAATTTACGGTTTACGTTAATGCTTCTGTGGCATTCATCTACAATCATTAAATCATAAAAGCCCGACGGCAAATCGCTGTATATTAATTCAAGTGTATCAATAACAACAACGTGTATATTTGCGTGTTTTCTTGTTCTGAAGTTCGAAGTCGTTATCCAGCTCGATGGATATTCCTTGCTGATTAAAGCAAAACCTTTATCAATTGCCTGCTTGGCAAGCATTCTTCTGTCAACTACAAACAGAACTCTTTTCGCTAAACCGTGGCTCAAAAGCGCTTTTACAAGTGCGACCGAATTTCTTGTTTTGCCTAATCCCGTCGCCATGTGTATTAGCATCTTTTGCTTGCCCGATTTAAAATAATCAATGATTGTCCTGATGCACTGTATGTGGTAATATCTTTCTTTCCCTACTGTCGGGTCAAATCCTCCCGCAATTGTCGTGTCAATAGTGATTTCCCTGTTCGAATCAATTTTCTTCTTCTGTTCAATCTTAAGTTTCATTTCTTCCAGAGTCATAAATCCCGTAACTTGTTTAAACTCTCCTGCGTCTAATCCTTTCCATGCATTGTCATAAAATAGAATTCTTTCCGAACTGCATGCGTAAAGAAAACGCGGTCTTAAGAGTTGTGTAACTATCGTACGTAGTTTCAGAAGGTCTTTATTTTCTTTGTCAAGGTTGTTTTCTATTACTGCAAGTATTTCGCCGTTCATGTCTTGCAGTACAATATCGGGGCGTATGTTTTTAAGTGTAGTGTACTCTTTTTTCAGTTCGGGTGTAATGTCGTAGGTCTGTTGATATAATAAAGTGTCTTCCGCTTTCCAGCCGTATTCACTTATAAGCCTTTGAATTATTTTTAAATCAGTGGAAGTTGCTTCGTTAATTTTTTTAGCCATTATTCTTCCGGTTTATTGTTTAACCTGTTTTTGGCATCTTCAATCGATTTTTGAAGCCTGTTTTTCAGCCATTCTTTTGGCGGCAGTTCTGTAAGGTATGTGGCTACATGAATACCGGATTTGTCTAATTCTAATAGTTCGATAATTTCATTGCTTTTTTCCGCACATAGCAGTAATCCTAACGGAGGATTTTCGCCCTCTTGCCTTTCATATATGTCTAACCAGCGTAAATAAAGTTCTAATTGACTTTTGTGTTCATGTTTAAATTTCCCGAGTTTTAATTCAATCGCTATTAATCGTTTCAGTTTGCGGTGATAAAAAAGCAGGTCTATGTAATAATCTTCATTGTCAATTGTTATCCGTTTTTGGCGTGCAAGAAAAGCAAAATCGTTTCCGAATTCCAGTATAAATCTTTGCAGTTGCGCAAGTATCGAAGCTTCAAGGTCACTTTCGGAATATGTATCCCTTAAACCCAGAAAGTCTAAAAAATACGGGTCTCTGAAAACTAATTCAGGACTTAACTTTTGCTCTGTTTTCAGTATTTCCAGTTCGTTTTTTATGGTTTCATCCGGTTTCTTGCTTATTGCGGTTCTTTCAAATAGCATGGAATTAATGCGCTCCTGAAGCGTTCTTGAACTCCATTTCTCAAGTTTGCATATTTCTAAATAAAACGACCTTTTTAGTTCATCATCAATATAGATTATGGTTTTAATATGTGTCCAGTTCAATTGTCTCCGCACTGCGGAGACAATTTCGAAATCCGGAAAAGTCTCCGCAAAGCGGAGACAATGTCTTAATTGCTTTTCGCTCCATCCTTTCCCGTATTCTGTAATCAAATGTTGCGACAGTGTCGCAATAATTTGTTTTCCGTATTCCGCTCTGTTGCCTCTGAGTATTTCCTGATTAATACGTTTACCTATATTCCAGTATAACAGTGTAAGTTCTGCGTTTACTGTAGAAGCAACATTTTGCCGGCTTTGCTCTATTAACAGCTTTATATCCGCTGCAAGTGATTTGTCGAATAGATTGTTTTTCATCCCTTTCCCTCCGGATTTTCAGTAGATTCTATTCCCCATATATCCGCTAATATTTTTTCAATTTTCTTCTCAGCTTCCGCTTTCATATTTCTCAATCCCTCCAGCACCTGCATTTGTGAATCCAATTCTGCTACAATTTGGCGTTGTGTTTCGGGTTCAAAATAATCAATATTGATTGATGTCAATTCATTTACGTTAATATTCGCTTGCCCCCCGGCAGGTTTTGCAATAGATTTAAACAAAGCTCTATATCTATCCGTTGCAAAAAGATACTTCAAGTAAAATGGATTAAGTTCGCCATTAAATTTTAAACGAATCAAATAACCAGCCCATGTTCCATTGAAATCGAAATCAATAACAGAAGACTTACCAACCAAATCAACACTATTAGTTCTATTGAAAATAAAATCACCATAGGATAGCTTTCGTTCATCCGTGAACTCATCATCTGTATATTTTAAATTATCAAGGTACCATATTCCTTTTGTGTCCAGATTATTCATTCTCAGCACAGGATATTTACCTTCATCTTGAAGTTTGCTTGAAATACCATATAAAGTATCAATAACAAAAGTTCTTAAAACTCTCTTATCATTACTTGTCGGTATTTCAATAGGAATGTTTTCTAAAATATTTCTTGCTCCCTCAATTATCGCTTTTTGTTTTTCAATTTGAGCAATAATATCGGTTTGTTCGTCAAGAGAAGTAGGTAGTGGAATTTCCCAAGCCTCCATATCTTCAAACTTGAAATTCATCCTTACACCGCCGCTCGCCTTCTCATTTACGTAATTCAGAAATCCTTTGCTTTTGAAAAGTGAATCCAAATATTTAGGGTCTAATTCATCTTCTTTGCAGGCAAAGATGATATATGCACCGCTTATAATTTGGTTATCGTAATCGAATGTGTTCAAGCCTATGCTCCCAACATTTATTCTGTAAGGATTATAACAAAACTCGTTTTTAGCAACAACAAAATAACTTTGGTTGGTTTCTTCTGCGTTGAGTTTTTCATTTAGGAAAATTCCTGTTTCATTGCTTACTCCGATTGCTTACTCCGAGTACTTTATAGTTTGCATGAGAAATTTTTGAAGGTTTAATTTTATTTTCATTTAAAATCAAATAATCTTTTAGCTTCACCATTGGGTATTTTGCACCGCTTTTCAAAATCCCCTTAATCGTATTAAGCTCTTTATGTTCTGTTACTATATTATCATCCAGATTGCTCACGTATTCCCTTGCAATATCCGCTTCTAATGCATTTACAGGATTCAGTTTTTTGATGTACCGTAAAGCATCTTCCGGCTTTCCGTTTTTCAGTTTCTTGTAAACCTCTTCAAGCGTGTTTGCTGTGTTTGGTTCAATGTGACTCAAGGCGTCGTTCCAGTCTGCAATTTGGCTGTCGCTTAAAGTACTTTTATAATTCGCAAGGTTAAACGAGTAATAATGTGCTTTGTCTATGCGTTTGGCAATTTCATTCTGAATACGGTTTTCAAGCATTTGGTCAAATACTTTCAGTTCCATATTCTTGTCAGCCTCTTTCAGTTTCTTCGCCTCGATTTTCTTATCTAATTCCTCTGCTTTCTTTTCCCGTTCAATTTTTCCTTTTTCTTCCATATCGGCGCGTGTTTCTATGCGTATTTTTTCTTTTATCCTCGGGTCAAGTGTTTTTATCCATTCTGTCGGTATGCAAAATTGATTTTTGCTTTCGGGAGGCTTATTACCGTGTTTTATATATTTATGATATAGAGATAAACAATCTACTAACTGACATCCTTTTTGCTCTTTTCGGTTGGTTCCCATCGTGTATCCGTCGTTAGTCACTTTGTAAAACCACGTCCGGTCAGTTATCCCGCCTTTTTCAAAAATAAGTATAGAAGTTTTAGGTCCTTGTCCGTTTTTGCTTACAAATAATCCTTGCGGCAATGAAATAATTGCTTTTAGATTTGTTTCGTCCAGGAGCATCTTTCTCAACGCTTTCGCGCTGAATTGGTCCCATGTATGGAAACCCTCCGATACAACAACGGCACATCGTCCGCCTTCTTTAAGTAGCTCAAACATCAGTTTCACAAACAAAATTGTAGTCTCTGATTCTTTTGCATATTCACCCCATACGTCAGGATATGCTTCCTGGTCACGCTCTGCACCGAACGGCGGATTTGCCAGCACAACAGATTTACTCTCCTTATCTGTCACCGGATTAAATTTTGCTAATGAATCTCCCTGCTCAATATTTTCCGGATTTAATCCTCTGATGTAAAAGTTAATCGCAGCCATTTTTCTAATCATCCCCAGGTATTCAATTCCTCCAACGCCGCTTCTGTAAAATTGTCTTGCCTGCGAGTCCGATGGCATATCCAGGGGATTATCTTCGAAATACTTCTTGAACCATTCTCTTGTTTCGGAATGTGCTTTCTCTCCCGGCCATTTATTGTCTTTCAAATATCTCTGCATTACAAATTCATAAACATCAAACAGAAAACCGCCCGTTCCGCAGGCAGGGTCGAAAACAATATCATCAAACGTTGGCTCCACCAGAGCAGTCATAAAATGCCTTATATGTCCGGGTGTCCTGAATAAGCCTATGTCCTTCGTTCCCCCCGTTTCGCTCAGCGCTGATTCTATCGCATCACCGAGTAAATCGGTCTTTAATAATCTTTCCTCTTCAATATCATTGGCAATAATACTTATCACTTCCCCAAGGTTTCCGCTGTTCACATTATTTGTAAAATTAGAATTGCTGAAAACTTCTTCAATTAATACGAGTTGGTCTTGTACTTTTTGAGGCAGATTACTCTTATAAACCTGCTTTGCATTTTGTAATATCGAGGAATAAAACGGGAATATATTATCGTTTAATTCCGAAAGAATTTTATCGTTGGTTACTGAATATAAAGAAGAAAATAATCTGCTCTCGTTTGATTCTTCTTTGCCTGTCTTTGGATTCTTCCAGCGGTAATCGTGCGAAAATAACTTTCTTAATGGTTTAAACTCATCATCCTGCTTGATTTTTGTTTCGAATATCCTGAGTAAAAGTAATTCGATTATATATTCAACCCTTTGAACAGGTGTCCCGGCTGGTCTTAGTTTATTATGGAGTTTCTTTAAAGCGTTATTTGCTTTATTATCTGCGTAATGTACTGTCGATCGCCCCATTTATTCCCGCTTATAATTATGTATTATCAACGACATAAACACTCATATACTTATAAAGTGTTTATTTATGAATGTTTGATATGTGTCGCCTTTCAGTCCGGTGAGTTTATATGCATCTCTGTACAATAATTTATTAGTCTTTACCGCCTGGTTTATATAGTATGCATATTTCATGCTTAATCTCTTCTTTGTAGTTGCATAGAAATCTCCGCCGCCGCTTTGCTTGTCTTTTCGGATTTGATATTGTTTCTTATAATCATTATAAAAATCAAAAAATTCAACCTTTGTGATTTTGCCTAAATCCATTGCTCTTCTGCCTGCAACTATCGGACTGACTTTAAAATATCTTGCTGTTTGAATGATGTCTTTTTTCGCTTGCCAGATGCGGTTAAAAGATTCTTCAGGTACCAAAAATTCTGCGGCTATTTTATCGCATAATATTTCAATCGGATTATTTGCCGGCATTAATTGTCTGAAATCAAATCCGGCGCTCTGTCCCATCCAGATATGAGCCAGCTCGTGAACAATCGTGAATAATTGAGCAGCCTTGCTGTCAGCGGCATTAATGAACATAAGAGGTGCAATATCGTCAACAAGTACAAATCCCCGGCATTCTTCTACTTTAATAGGTCTTTGTGTGTTATTTTCTACGACACCATTAAATACAACAATAATACCGGATTCTTCGATTTTACTTGTTAGATATTCTAACGCTTCTTCCCAGGTTCTCAAAGAATTCGCCCATTCATATTCTAATCCTATAGTTTTTCTTATATCTGCTACTATTTGGAGATAATCATCCTTACCTTTAAATTTTCCGACAAAGTCTAAATTTTTATATTCATTGTCTTTAAGATAATCTCTGAGCCAGTTTTGACGTTGCTGCATGAGCAAAATTGTATCATAAACGTTTACACTGACTTTTTTATCATCTGCACTATTTGTTCTGAAAAATGGTATTGGCAGTATTTCTTCCGGTGGCTCTTGTAAAAATAAATACCCGAAAGGCAAATGAACTTTATGCGAAAATTTCTCTAATTGTTTAACTGTCGGGGATTTCTTTGCTTGCAGCCATTTCTCAATATTAGGAAATTTTATCATAAAATCAGATAAATCCAATCCGGCACGATTAATCGCCCAGGTAATCATATCTATATTAATATTTACCTCTGTCCTCATTTTGCCATGAAATTGTCTGTTATTTTTTGATCTCTTGTCATTACTTTGCAGATATGTACTTCCTTAATTTAAATCGGATAATTAAAAAATTTGAATCCTACTTCGAATTTCGCTCTTAATAGAACAATTTATTACAAATTAGATTCAGTAGAACAAAATAATTTAACTTATACTAACTCTCTAAACAATATATTTCAGTATAGAAAAAATCAAAAATAATTTCTGGTTTTTGCTCAAACTATATAATAATCACAGATTTTCAAAAACTGAGCTGAATGTTATACTATCTTAATCCGTATTTGCCTTCCTGATACGGTAAAGCTATTCAATTAACCAAATTTCTTTCTATTAAACATTTCGTTGCACGCGGAGATTGTTTATAAAGGAAGCGAATTCATATAAAATTAGATTTAAAGGGCTGTAAAGACCTTTTTAATTGTTAAAGGTGACCGCCCGTTAGCAGAAAACTTGAAAATTGAACAATAAAACGGGCGGAGTTCCGTACCTAAAGGCAGAAGAACTTTTTGGGAAGGTGTATGAATATTTAGTGCAATAAATATTCCGAAATAAATTCAGGACAAGTTTTTGTTCCTAAAGGGACAATGGATTCAGGATTTGATTACAAAAATGTGTCTATGAAACCTTTCGCCTGCTCAATATTTTCATAATTTTTAACGCTGATTTTTCCGCATCCGCTGATCATCGCCGATAATCTTTTAGCGTTAGCGTTTCTCAGGCATAAAATCTTTTTTCCCATTTCAATTCCCCTGCCGATTTCGTATCCGACTCCGAGGCTCGGATTTGAGACTTCGGCTACAATCACATCTGCCGACTCAATCCACTTCATATCACGGTCATGTATTTCCGTATCCGTCATTTCAGTTTCGCCTGTGTCTTTTATTCCCGCATCGGCAAAATGCTCGGTAAGCACTGTGCCGAATTTCTTCAGGTAGTCTATAAGGACATTATTTGCAAGTGCGCTTTCGGGACTTCCTCCGCCCCTTATTGATGTAGCATAATAAATTTTCATAACTTGAATTTTTAAAAAATAATGCCAATTTTTGAATAATGAAATGTCAATTGTAAATGAATACAAATTTTGATGAAATGACTTCTTCAGCGCTAAGAGCTCTTGAGTCGGTTTTGGATATCAAACCCGCTGATGCTGTTCTGATTCTTACCGATGAAAAGAAATTTAATGTTGCCCGCGCGTTTCATAAAGCCTGCGAATTAAAAGGCTGCCCAGTTGATACGTATAAAATACTTTCTTCGGACAGACCTTTGAAAGAAGTACCAGCGCGGCTGAACGACATGCTCCCGCAAAAAACAGTTGTCCTGAATATTCTTGAAGCTTATCCCGAAGAAATTGGTTTTCGTATTAAATGGATTTTTAAAACAGAAGCAACAAAAATAATCCGCGCGGGGCACATGCCGGGGGTAACCGAAAGTATGCTAACTGACGGTCCTATGAACATTGATTACGGTAAGATGCTTGAAACTGCGGAGAAACTCATTTCACGGCTGAAAGATGCAGAATTGGTTTCCATAAAGACTTCTGCCGGCACTGACCTGACAATAGGAGTAAAAGAGAGGAGCTTCCGCCATGACCTGAAAATCGGCAACGGAGAGACAGGGAACCTTCCATGCGGTGAAGTGTATTGCGCTCCCGTAGAAAATAATGCAAACGGTAAATTGGTTATAGACGCAAGCATAGGAGACATAGGACTTTTAAAGACACCCCTGATAATTAATATCGAAAACGGCAGGATAATAAATTTCGAAAGTGAGGATTCATCCCTTGTTGACAGAATTAACTTCCTTACCGGCGAAGATATTGATTGCCGTACAATCGGAGAACTCGGAATCGGGGTTAATCCGGGAGCGAGAATCCTCGGTAATATGCTCGAAGATGAAAAAGCATTCGGAACCGCACATATAGCTTTCGGGAATAACGAGGATTTCGGCGGAGTAAACAGGGCTAAGATCCACCGCGACTTTCTGTTTCATGCGCCTGAAATACATGTTCTTCTGAAAAACGGCTCTTCACTGAAATTATAACATTTTAATGCAAAATACGGAATTGAATTAATATGAAAAAATTTGATGTTTTTTTAAGCAGATGTAAAATTTGCAATTCCGACAGAATATTTAAATACCATCAGGCTTCCGATGGTTCGCAGATATATAAATGCGGGGACTGCAAGATTCAATTCCTTAATCCTCAGTATTCAGACGAATTTCTCCTGCAATTTT